>NZ_PJBM01000129.1:0-48717 GCF_002836075.1 Shewanella sp. GutDb-MelDb
AACGACATAGCCTCCACCTTGTCGAAATAGCCAATAAACGGCGGCAAAAACAACCGTGAAAGATCAACAGCCCCTAACCCCTTCTTAAAATGAACAAAATTTAATGTCGCTATCGCCGCAATAAGAATGACGAGTCACAACAAAAGTCCACTATTTGTATATCAGATAATTTATGGCGACATGTTGCCAAAGTGATAATTCAATGAGAGTCGCTAATATGATGTGTATCAACATCTTGTATCCAATGCGATATCAAGGGTAGCGAAGTGACGCAAAACGTTAACAATTAAAGCCCTGTTAAACTAACGGTCTCAAACTGCTTAGCATGAAAAAATAATACAGTTATTCCTATTATTACAGCACAATATTAATTGAAACTTAAAATTTGAGTTTGATGTTAGTTAGATCCACTTGGTATGGTGGTATTCGCTACTCATAACAATTAGTCAATAAAATGCAGTGCGTTATCACAAAGGGAATCTCCATGCGTAAGTCTATCCTCACTACGGCTATTTTGGCCAGTTTAACGATCACAGGTTGTTCAGAAGTCTCTGGAAGCAAAGATATTACTCCACCAGCTATGAACGCAACAGAAGTCAGTAACACACAGGTAGAAGTGAGCAATGTATTAATGCGTCAGAGTCGTTTGCAGTATCAAGCACCAGAGTTCGATCAAATCTCCTTCGCTGATTATGCTCCCGCCTTTACCCAAGGGATCGCTGACCATGATGCCGACATTGCTAAAATAATGAACAATAAGCAAGCGCCAGGATTTGACAACACCATAGTGGCGATGGAAAAAGCAGGCAGCTTACTAACTCGAGTTTCTAAAACGTTCTTTAATCTTGCCAGTGTTAACTCTTCCGATAAAGTACAAGCTTTAGAAGCAGAGTTAGCCCCGAAGTTATCGGCACATTGGGACAATATCTATCTAAACCCCGAACTGTTTGCTCGTGTTGAAGCTGTGTATCAGTCACGTAATACATTATCCGCTACGGATAAGCGTTTAGTGGAATTCTACTACCAGAATTTTGATCGTGCTGGTGCCAAGTTATCAGATGCAGATAAAACCACAATGCGCGACCTCAATGGCCAGCTGGCCAGCCTGACTACCGCGTTTTCAAAAAACGTGATGAACGCATTTAAAAATGAAGTGGTTATCGTCACCGATAGAGCCGAGCTCGATGGTTTGTCTAACGCAGAAATCGCGACCTTAGCACAAGCAGCTAAAGACGCAGGCAAAGAAGGGTATTTAATCACCCTAGTCAACACCACTCGCCAGCCTATTCTTTCTAGCCTCAATAACCGTGCATTGCGCCAGCGTATATGGGAGACCTCTTCAAATCGTGCAATGGATACCAACGGTCCCAATATTATTAAACAATCGCACCTGCATGCCGAGAAAGCGGCGCTGTTAGGCTATGACTCATGGGCGGCCTATACCGTTGCCGATCAAATGGCTAAGACTCCTGCCGCCGTGTATAACATCTTAGATGATTTAGCCCCTAAAGCAGTTGCAAAAGCGAAGCAGGAAGCTGCCGATATTCAGGCCGAAATAGCTAAAACCGGTGCGGAATTTGAGCTTGCTCCCTGGGATTGGGCTTATTTTGCCGAAAAAGTACGTAAAGAAAAGTATGACTTGGACCAGAGCCTAGTCACTCCCTATTTCGAGTTTAACCGTGTACTAAACGATGGCTTGTTCTTTGCGATGAAGAAGCTGTACGGCATTACGGTTAAACCGCGTACAGATCTACCCGTGTGGAATGAAGATGTGTCAGCTTACGAGATTTTCAATAAAGATAATTCATCCATCGGTATCTTCTATCTCGATCCCTATGCTCGAGAAGGAAAGAGTGGCGGCGCATGGATGGATGAATTTGTAACGCAAAGCGGTTTATTAGGCACTAAACCCGTTGTCTATAACGCGCTCAACATTCCAAAGCCCGCATCGGGCCCAACCCTGATGACCTTCGATGAAGTGACCACCATGTTCCATGAGTTTGGTCATGCCGTTCACGGTTTATTCTCTGATGTGAAATACCCTAGTTTGGCTGGTACAGCCACCCCACGCGACTTTGTCGAGTTTCCATCTCAAGCCAATGAAGACTGGGCTATCAATCCACAGGTTATCGCCAACTATGCCAAGAATTATCAAACCGGTGAACCTATTCCAGACGCGCTGTTGTCTAAGGTATTAGCGGCAAGTAAGTTTGGAAAGGGTTTTGATACCACTGAATACCTCGCTGCTGCTATTTTGGATATGGAATGGCACTCAATTTCAGTGGATACTAAAATTGATGATGTCGAAAAGTTTGAACATCAAGCGCTAGCTAAACACGGTATCGACTTTTCACCGGTGCCTTCGCGTTATAAATCAGCGTACTTTAGCCACGCTTTTGCTGGTGGATATTCTGCGGGTTACTACGCCTATCTATGGACCGAAGTCTTTGCCGCTGATGCATTCGATTACATGAGCCATAACGGCGGTTTGTCATTGGAGAACGGTAACAAATTCCGCGATAATGTACTTTCTAAAGGTAACAGTGAAGATTTGATGCAAGACTACATCAAATTTACCGGCAGAAAACCTAGCGTAGATGCTCTACTCAAGCATCGTGGATTAGTAGACTAACCTTGCTGGTTATCCTGACGTCTGCGAACATTGAATAGCGATTCAATCCTTGTGAGTCTAACAATAAGCGGCAACCTTAAAGCTTGCCGCTTTTTTATGGCTAACAAATGTTTAAACAGACACAACAAAAAAGCCAGTGGCGGTTAGCGACTGGCTTCTAAAGGGTCTCAATTGATGTTAGAACAACAAGAGGTTAATCCCAGATAAACTCTCTGAAGTGTTTACGGCAAACCGACTCGTAGCTTTCATTACCACCAATAGCGACCTGTTCACCCTCTCGCATTGGCTTGCCATCATCATCTAGACGCACCACCATATTGGCTTTACGACCGCAGTGACAAATCGTTTTCAGCTCGACTAACTTATCAGCCCATGCAAGTAAGTATTGGCTACCCGTAAATAACTCACCTTGGAAATCGGTTTTAAGGCCATAACACAGCACTGGGATATCCAGAATATCAACCACATAAGTAAGCTGCTTGACCTGCTCTTTACTTAAGAACTGAGATTCATCGATTAAAATACAGTGCAGCGTTTGCTCATCGTGAGCCGTGTTGATCATACTGGTTAAATCATCACCACTGCCAAATACTTGCGCTTCGGTCTCAATGCCAATACGCGAGGACACTTTACCTACACCATATCGATTATCGATTGACGCTGTCATGACTAAAGTATTCATACCGCGTTCACGGTAATTATATGAAGACTGTAATAGTGAAGTCGACTTACCGGCATTCATTGCCGAATAATAAAAATAGAGTTGCGCCAAACCAAGAGTCCTTAAGGATGAATTCGTTGTTAGTCTAGCATTGTTCGCTAACAGAAATCATCCACAACCCACGATATAGTGAGGCTGATCATCCGTTATGTTTATCACTGGTTTTATCACTCTACGCAGCGTAACCGTCTAGACAATAGCGGCAAGCTAGCGAGTTAACACCAATTTTAAAGCCCGCTTATCTCAACATAATTTGGGGCAAGATTAACCACATCCCCCCAGTCTGCGTTTGCCATACAAAATGACCCTTTCAAATCCATATCTATCGTCATGAAAGACACCAAACACAAAATCAATTCCCCCATTCTTAAGCATCAGTTAACAAACAATTGCTAATGTCACTTACAGACTCATCAGAAAAAATAACTATAATTAGGGAATTATCACTCGATGCATAAAACACTCATCGCAGCCGCTATTACTGCAACGCTCGCATTAAGCGCCTGTTCAACGACTAAAAATGATCCAACGGCAGCGACTATGATTCAGACTCAGAATCCTTTCTTACAAGCCAGTGCCTTACAATACCAAGCACCTGATTTTAGCTTGATTAAAGATGAGCACTTTGCGCCAGCACTCGAACTAGGGATCAGTGAGCATTATCAAGAGATCCTCGAAATAGCGAATAACCCAAATGCTGCAACATTTGAAAATACCATCGTTGCGATGGAGAAAAGTGGCGAGCTGCTAAACCGAACCTCTAAAGTGTTCTATAACCTGACGGGCTCAAACAGCAACCCAACGTTACGCCAAGTACAAGGTAACATGGCGCCGAAAATGGCAGCGCATTCAGATAATATCAATCTCAATCCAGCGTTATTTACTCGCGTAGAGAGTATCTATAACAGCCGAGCTGATCTTAACTTGTCAGCAGAGGCTAACCGCTTAGTTGAGGTTTACTATCAGCGTTTTGTTCGTGCGGGCGCTAAGCTCAACGATAATCAAAAACAGCAGATCCGCGCATTAAACGAAGAACAATCAACGCTCACCAATGAATTTGCTCAGCGCTTAATGAGACTGACCAAAGAGATTGCGATTGTTGTAGACAATAAAGCTGAACTTACGGGTTTATCTGATAGCGCGATTCGCGCCGCGGCGGCAGATGCTAAAGCTAACGGCCACGACGGTAAATACCAACTCAATATCACTAACACTACGCGTCAGCCTGTGCTGACCCAGTTAGACAATCGCGAACTGCGTCAGCAAGTGTGGCAAGCCTCAGCTAATCGTGGTCTTGAAGGCGAAAACGAAACGGCCTCTTTTGTGGCTCGTTTAGCGCAACTGCGAGCAGAGCGCGCTGAACTGCTTGGATTTGATAGCTGGGCTGATTACCGCCTTGCGCCACAAATGGCCAAAACGCCAGAAGCCGTTTACAAGATGTTCGGCTCTATGGTGCCAGCCGTTGTTGCCAACACCAATAAAGAAGCTGCCGACATTCAAGCCATGATAGGCAAAACAGGCGCTGATTTTGAACTTGCCCCATGGGACTGGGCCTATTATGCAGAGCTTGTGCGTAAAGATAAGTATGACTTAGACGCTAGTGCTATTCGCCCCTATTTTGAGTTTGACCGCGTGTTAGAAGACGGCGTGTTCTTCACCCTTAACGCGCTTTATGGTGTGAGTTTAACCCCGCGTCCAGACTTACCGGTATACCACCCAGATGTTAAAGCCTATGAGATGTTTGATGAAGATGGCACTAGCTTAGCGATTTTCTACGCCGACTATTTTGCCCGTGAAGGCAAACGTGGCGGCGCTTGGATGAGCTCGTTTGTGACCCAATCTGAGCTGCTAAATAGCAAGCCTGTTGTGGTTAACGTAATGAACATTAAAAAAGCCCCCGCGGGCGAGCCGACCTTTGTTAGCTATGATGAAGTCACCACCATGTTCCACGAAATGGGTCACGGCACTCATGGTATGTTCTCTAAAGTCACCTACCCGACGCTTTCGGGCACTGCGGTTTCACGTGACTTTGTTGAGTTTCCATCAACTTTCGAAGAAGATTGGGCTGCGCACCCTAAGGTGTTAGCCAACTACGCCAAGCATTATGAAACCGGCGAGCCTATTCCTGAAGAGCTACTTAATAAGTTGCTTAAATCGCGTAGCTTCAACCAAGGCTTTGATACACTTGAATATATGTCAGCCGCCCTGCTCGATTTAGAGTGGCACTCACTTAAAGCTGATGCGCCACTGCAAGATGTCGCCAGTTTTGAAGCTGCGGCACTTAAAAAGCACGGCGTCGACTTGCCTGCAGTACCACCAAGATATAAGTCGACCTACTTTGCTCATGCGTTTCCTGGCGGCTATTCAGCCAGTTATTACGCTTACATGTGGAGTGAAATTCTAGCTGCAGATGCCTTTGCTTACGTGCAGACCCAAGGTGGATTGAATCGTGAAATAGGCATGAAATTTAGAAAAACTATTCGAGAGGTCGGCAATACTATTGCACCAATGGATGCCTACAAAGCCTTTAGAGGTCAAGAGCCAACCACTGAAGCATTGCTTAAGCGTCGTGGCCTAAACGACTAAGGCTTAAATCGTCCCCACAAAAAAGCCGTTCTCAACTGAGAACGGCTTTTTAATGCCTTACGATAAGCGCAATCAACAAACTAACGGCTTATCACTTAGCTAAGCCGTGATCCCCTGACGAGATTTAATCCGCAGTATTATCACGCTAATCACAAACAGCACACTACAGGTCAATAAGCCGGCATACACTGATTCAGTGAAACCGAGTACGATGTAACCGCCTAGGCTAATACCTGCGACAATCAGTGCATAAGGTAACTGCGTCATCACATGGTCGATATGATGACAGTTTGCACCGGTTGACGACAAAATCGTGGTATCAGAAATAGGTGAACAATGGTCACCAAACACAGCGCCCGCGAGCACAGCTGCAAGCATTGGCAACATCATACTCGTATGACTGCCCATCGCCATATCAGCGGCAATGGGTAACATAATACCGAATGTGCCCCAGCTCGTTCCAGTCGAGAACGCTGTTAAGCCTGCCAAGATAAAGAGGACAGCTGGCAACATCGCAAACGGAATATTACCGGTCGCTAAACTTGCCATATACTTGCCAGTCTCAAGCTGACCAATAACGCCTGAAATCGTCCAGGCAAATACCAATATATAGATTGCTGGCAGCATAGACTTAATGCCTTCGACCAAGCCTTTAACGATCATCTTCTTATCTACACCTTGGTAAATAATAAGCGCTAGCGTCACGGCTAAACCAATTAAAGCACCAAAGAATAGTGATGAGCCAACGTCAGTATTTTCAAACGCGCCAATCAGGCTGAAAGTTTCGTTTTTAGCGGCAAGCGCATCACCACCACTACTGACCATAAAGTAGAATGTGGCAAACACCAGTACCGTAATAGGCAAAAACAAACCGATGATTTTACCCGTATCAGCTTCTGGTAATCCAGAGCTAGCACCAGGTGGTAATCCTTTAGATTCATCATAAAGGCTACCTTTTTGTGCATTAAGCTCATGTTGACGCATAGGACCGATATCAAGTCCCATTAGTGCGACACACAGTAGCAGTAATAACGCGAAAATAGCGTAGAAGTTCATCGGGATCATCTGTACAAACGTGCTCAAATGTCCTGTATCAGTAAATCCATGTGCTGTTAATATGCCACCAATCAAGGCAATAATGTACGCGCCCCAGCTCGATACTGGAGATATCACACAGATAGGTGCAGCCGTTGAATCCAGTAGATAAGCAAGCTTACTACGCGAGATATAGTAACGGTCTGTTAGCGGTCTTGCGACGCTACCCACCACTAAGCTATTAAAGTAGTCATCAATAAACACCACACAACCAAGGAACATGGTTAATAGCTTGGCATCACGCTTATTACGGATATGCTTGCGTGCCCACTCGGCAAACGCCCGAGCCGAACCGCTCACGGTAATGAGTGCGGTGATCATTCCAAGCACAATCAGGAAGCCAATAATATATAGGTTCCAGCTGTTGAGTGCGCCATCATCCCACACCAGCGACATGACTTTTGTGCCCACGTATTGGGCAGTGTTTGCGGCAGAGAAATCTGTCAGCAGTAGCGCACCCAGTAGGATCCCCACCCCAAGAGAAAGTAAAACACGACGGGTTAACATCGCCAGTACGATTGCCACTACCGGAGGCAGCAACGAAAGTGCCGAATCGGCATAACTTAAAATTGTCATTTAATTATTATCTTCGTTAAGTACGAATGGAGGCCGACTGAACTGGTGGGATATAGCATTGAGAGCTGATTACACCTGTCCTATCAGTAGCGCTCCACAGTAATATTAATGTTCGACATCAATATAAAATCTTCTTATCTTCCCGATAAGAAATACTATGGCAGTGCTGTTCCTATTTGGTAACAGCCCCAGCAACAAGCCTCGATATGCTATGTCACTTCGGCATCAAATCCTTTCTCAACAAGTCATAGGCATCACCCTACTTATTGGTACTAATATTGAATGCACCTCTACTTCTAAGGACGTTAAATAGACTGAGCTAATTAACGTGAGTGACATAAAAACATAAGCGGCTTTAGGGATGCTACCCTAAAGCCGCTTATCGTGACACAGATCGCAAATATTACCAACTCGAACACATGGCCGATAACAGCCTAGTAACCTATTGAAAACAACTTGGCGGTTATTAGTTTGTCACGGCTATAATGGCTAATGAGTTACAGCAGTTCTAAAAGCTGTGGAACCGCTTCAAATAGATCCGCTTCTAATCCATAATCAGCAACCTGAAAAATAGGCGCTTCTGGATCTTTGTTGATAGCCACAATCACTTTTGAATCTTTCATGCCAGCTAGATGCTGGATAGCACCCGAAATACCGACAGCAATGTACAAGTCTGGCGCAACAATTTTACCTGTTTGACCCACTTGCAGATCGTTAGGTACAAAGCCTGCATCGACTGCAGCGCGTGATGCACCCAGTGCACCCCCTAATTTATCAGCAAGTTGCTCTAGGATGCCGAAGTTCTCACTGTTGCCCATTGCTCGGCCGCCAGACACGATAACAGAAGCATTACCCAATTCAGGGCGCTCTGATACCGTTAGGCTTTGAGAGATAAACTCAACTTGAGGTGCAACCTCTTGTGTCAGTGTCACAAGCTCTGCACTACCATCGCTTGCAACCGCATCAAATGCACTTGAACGTACCGTCATCACTTTTTTGTCATCCAAGCTCTGGACTGTGGCTAACGCGCTACCCGCATAGATAGGGCGGACAAACGTATCGCTACTCACCACTGCGATCACTTCTGAAAGCTGGTTAACGTCGAGTAAAGCTGCAACGCGCGGCAATACATCTTTACCATGGCTTGATGCCGCAGCAAGAATATGCTCATAGTCAGCTGCAACGTCAGTGACTACATCGGCAGTATTTTCTGCCAGGCCGTTGGCATAAACGGCAGCATCGGCAACTAAGACTTTGCGTACGCCATTGAGCTGTTGTGCACTGCTCACCGCATCATTACAGTTGTGACCGATGACTAATACATCAATGTCGCCACCAATCGCTTGACCGCAAGCAACCACTTTAGCGGTATCCAGTTTTAAACTGGCGTTATCGTGTTCTGCTAATACTAAAATTGCCATTAGATCACCTTCGCTTCATTCTTTAACTTTTCAACCAACTCTTCTACAGAAGACACCATCACACCCGCGCTACGCTCAGCGGGCGGAGTCACTTTAAGGACTGTCTGGTGAGACTTTAAGGTCACATCGAAATCTGCAGGAGTCAGTGTTTCAAGTGGCTTACGTTTAGCTTTCATGATGTTAGGCAATTTTGCGTAACGAGGTTCATTTAAACGTAGGTCGGCGGTAACCACTGCTGGTAAAGGTAGCATCAATGTTTGCAGGCCACCGTCAACTTCGCGAGTGACCGTAAGCTGGTCTGCATTCATCTTGATTTCAGAGGCAAACGTTGCTTGTGGCATTTTGCCAATAGCCGCTAACATTTGACCTGTTTGATTGTTATCGCTATCGATGGATTGCTTACCCAAAATAACTAAGTCGACTTGCTCTTTTTTCTGTACCGCATGTATAAGCTTAGCCACAGACAAAGGCACAAGGTCTTCATCAGTCAGAATATGAATAGCGCGGTCAGCACCTAATGCTAGCGCGGTTCTCAATTGCTCCTGCGAAGCTTTTGGGCCAATACTCATGACGATCACTTCAGAAGCACTTCCCGCTTCTTTTAAACGAACGGCTTCTTCTACTGCAATCTCACAAAACGGGTTAATCGCCATTTTTAGGTTTGCGGTATCGATACTCGTATTGTCAGCATTAACCCTGACCTTTACATTGGCATCGACGACACGTTTTACTGGCACCAATACTTTCATAGGGCTTCCTTCTTACGTCGCTTAATGAACGGGATTATGCGAATAGCTACTTATATATCAAAGCAACTATTACAGAAATTAGAGTTACTTTACGTGCTGTTGACGTTAACGTCAACATGCAGCCGAACGACTGTTCACATTAATCTAAATAGATAAGCAGTAATTGACCGATATTGATAACATTTGAGAAATATAATCACTGTTATTACAAATTAATCTTAATTAATATATTTTATTCTCAATTAAATTGAAATTTTATTTGATCCTTATCGAAATAGTTCCTATTATTTGTGACAGAATATAAAAATACTTTTCTATCTTAATTGGACATCTATCACTATGAACGAATTTTTAGATATATTGACCCACGGTCGTCGTTTTAAAGCTGCGGTTAAAGAGTTATCTCTTGAAGAGTTAAAAGATCTTGGTGTAAAGCTCGAAAAAATTATCGAAGAAAAAGCATCTCAAGCTGAAGCAGAAAGTGAAGCAATGGCTGAACGTAATGCTAAAATTGAAGAAATTCGTCAGCAAATGGAAGCGATTGGCTTATCAGTTGACGATATTGGTGGTGTAGGCATTAAAGCAGCACCTAAGAAACGTGCTCCACGTCCAGCTAAATACCAAATTGAAGTCAATGGTGAAATGGTTCAGTGGACTGGCCAAGGGCGTATGCCAACCGTATTCAAGAATGAATTAGAAAAAGGTCGCACAATGGAAGACTTTCTTATATAAGTTTCCATTTACTTCCTATAAAAACCCAGCGCTTGCTGGGTTTTTTTGTTAATACTCATCACGTAATCACATTCGACGTTACAATTACCGCTTAGTAATTGCTATTAAGTTAAGGTATTCTCACACTTCCCCCCTACTCTTCTAACAAACATAAGTACGATAATGCATAATCATAAAATAAAAGCCCTTGTCGCTCTACTTAGTGCGTTAACCAGTCATGGCGCACTAGCCAATGACCAATTGACCGATAACACACCAAAAATCACCGCATTAAGTCATGCAACCCTTATGCTTAAACCCGGTGAAATACTGAAAGATGCCACACTATTAATTGAAAATAATCGAATCAAGTCGATTATCAAAGATAATGACATTCCCGAAGGTGCGCTCGAAATTAACTTAGCAGGTCATATTATCTATCCAGGTTTCATTGACCCATTTACTGAATATGCCATCGAGTATGAAGCAGAAAGTGGAGATAGCAGTGATCCGGTTTATGAAATAAAACGCATTGGGGGTAACGCAGAGAATGGCGCGATTCATTCAGAAAAAGAATGGTTCAATTATGTGTATCCAGATAAAGAGCAAGCGGGGAAATGGATTAACAATGGCTTTACAAGTGTCCAATCTAGCTATTTAGATGGCATTTTTAGAGGCCGTGGAGTCAGCTTATCTTTAGCAGACAAAAAAGCAAACGATATTATATACAAGGCTAAAACAAACCAATTTATGGCATTTGATAAGGGAACCTCTATTCAAGACTACCCTCAGTCATTAATGGGAAGTATGGCCCTTATTAGACAAACGTTTTCAGATGCTCGTTGGTATAACGACAATATAGGTAAGAGTTCCAATACCACTAACAACATTGAGTTTAACATTGCATTAGAGCGTCTGGCGGGTCTTGAAGAACAAAGCTTTATATTTCAGACCAAAAATCTAAATAGTCAAATAAGAGCGGCCAGGTTATTAAATGAACAAAATGTAAAAGGTAGCCTACTTGGTAATGGTCATGAATATGCCAGAATTGATGAACTAAAATCTTATCCATATAGTTTGGTGCTGCCGTTAAATTACCCAGCCGCTCCGACAATCGGTGACAGTGACAGCTCGCGAGATGTCAGTTTAGCGGCATTAAGACATTGGGAAAGCGCACCAAGTAACCTTGCGATAGTTGCAAAAGCGGATGTGCCTTTTGCATTAACGCAGTATGGGATTGAGTCAGACACGTTCTGGCCACGACTAAAAAAAGCAATAGAGCGCGGCTTAGATGAAGAAACCGCCCTTGCAGCACTCACAACAGAAGCGGCTGAAATTGCGGGCATTAGCAATATGGTGGGGCAATTAAAACCCGGGTTCATGGCGGACTTGGTGATTAGTAATGGCAACGTATTTGAAAATGGTAAAATAACCAGTATCTGGTTACAAGGTGAAGAGCGTCAACTTATCAATCGTGATCTTGCCATGCTTGCTCAGCCTTACCAATTGCAAATCAACGAACTCACCTTTGATCTTAACATTGGACAAGATCCCAGTTTTAGCGGCACGTTATCAAGCGGCGAAAAAGAAATAACCCTCGGCGATGTTAACTTTAATCAAGGTAGAATGACTTTCAGCGCAGATTTAACTGACGCCGGAATAAGTGGTATTAGCCGCTTTACATTGTGGTTTGATGAAGCAGGTCTGCGTGGTCGCCTACTGGACAGTCATGGCCAAACTATCCCCTTTGGTGGAAGCAAACTTGAGCCCGTTATCGATGACGCAGAACCGCAAAAAGAGCAACAAACTGCGCTGAGTCAAATAGCCAAGCAAACATCACCTAATGTAGCTTACGGTCTACAACAACAGCCAATTCAAGACAAACTTCATATAAAGAATGCCACGATTTGGACATCCGATAAAAGCGGTGTGCTACAAAATACCGACTTAATTATCTCCAAAGGCCGTATCGAGGAGATAGGCAGTCAACTGCGTACACCGTCGGGTTACCAAGTGATTGATGCCACCGGTATGCACTTAACGGCAGGGATCATTGATGAGCACTCGCATATTGCGCTTAATGGCGGCACCAATGAAGGCACCGATGCTATCACCTCTGAAGTGAGGATTGGCGATGTCATCAACCCCGACGATATAGCCATCTACCGTGGTCTTGCTGGCGGCGTGACCACAGCACAAATTTTACACGGTAGCGCCAACCCTATTGGTGGCCAAGCACAGGTTATTCAACTTAAGTGGGGCGATAACGCTGACCAGCTAAAATTTGCCGGTGCCCCAGCCAGTATTAAGTTCGCTTTAGGTGAAAACGTAAAGCAGAGTAACTGGGGAGATAAATTTAATCGTCGCTTCCCACAAAGCCGCATCGGGGTTAAATCACTCTTTAGTGAAGCCTTTAACGAAGCTTTAGCCTACCGAAAAGCACAAAAAGATTATAAAAATATGCGATCTAGCGAGCGCAGACGTACTGTTGCGCCGCAATACAACTACCGCTTAGAAGCTATAGCGGAAGTGCTAGAGCAGAAGCGTAGCGTACATATTCACTCTTATGTGCAATCTGAGATCTTGATGTTTATCAGGCTCGCTGAAGCTTACAATTTTAAAGTCGGTACCTTCACTCATATTCTTGAAGGCTACAAAGTCGCTGACGAAATGGCTAAACATGGCGCTTATGCATCGACCTTTTCTGATTGGTGGGCTTATAAATTTGAGGTTTATGACGCCATTCCACAAAATACCTGTTTAATGCAAAACAAAGGCGTACTCACTAGCATCAACTCTGATGATTATGAGATGCAGCGTCGACTTAACCAAGAAGCCGCTAAATCGATGATGTATTGCGGTATGGCAGCAGAAGATGCCTGGAAAATGGTCACCATTAATCCTGCAATACAGCTTGGCATTGATGAAAAAGTCGGTTCACTCGTCGAAGGTAAGCAAGCTGATATCGTACTTTGGAGCGATTCACCGTTGTCGGTTTACGCCAAAGTGGAATCAACTTGGATTGAAGGCCGTCGTTACTTTAGCCGTGAGCAAGATAAACTGGCTCAAATTGCAGTTGAAAAAGAGCGCGCCGCCTTAATTCAAAAAGTATTGCTTAGCGATGACGCCCACAAACAGGGTGAACCCAGTACTGAGCAAACAGAACCAGAATGGCACTGCGATACCCATTTCAATGCTTGGCAACAAACTGCACAAGGAACACTGTAATGATGTTTACTCAATCCACTAAACACGCTTATTCACTGCTTAGTGTTGTCAGCGCGTGTATCCTTAGCAGCGCGGTTTATGCCCACGATATGCTTCCTGCCCCAAAGGAAAGTGGCGCGATGCTTTTTACTAATGCCACCGTTCATTCGGTTATTCATGGCTCACTCGAGCACACAGACGTACTTGTCGCCGACGGAAAAATTGTGGCGGTAGGTCAAAAACTGGCTACGCCAGCAGCAATAGAGACCACAAATACAACGGAGGCAGCAACTGAAGCAGGCAAAGCGTCGTCAGCAACGGCGGCTTTAGCCGCCAATGCGGTTGTTATTGATGCGACTAATAAGCACATCTATCCCGGTCTTATTGCGCTTGATACCACTATGGGGCTAATTGAAATTGAGATGATGCGCCCAAGTAACGATGCTTATGAAGTTGGCTTTATCAACCCACAACTTGAAGCGATAACGGCGTTTAATCCCGACTCGGAGATCATCCCCACCGTTCGGGTTAACGGTATTACACACGCTCAAATTGTACCACAAGGTGATGGGCTTGCTGGTCAGTCAGCACTTGTTTCTATGGATAGCTGGACTATCGAAGATGCGTTGGTAGACACCAATAAACAGTTCCACCTCTATTGGCCACATATTCGTTGGCTCTCATCTGATGCTGACAAGCGTCAAGAGCAGCTAGATGATCTCAGTAAGCGTGTCGACAAGGTGCACAGTGCCTTTAGCGATGCTCACCGTTATCAACTGGCGCTGAAAGCGGGAAAGATTGTTAAAACTGACCTACGCTGGCAAGCATTAACACCTCTTTTTGAGGGTAATGCACAGTTGTTTGTCCATGCTCAGTCACAAAAGCAAATAGAGGAAGCGATTGCATTAAGTAAAATCTATGGCTTTAAGATAGTGATCGTTGGCGGATATGATGCGTGGCGATTAGCGGATGCGTTAAGTGAGGTTAATGCCTCGGTTATTTACACCCAGACCTTAAGTTTGCCTAAGCGTAAGGATGAGCCGATTGATCTTGCCTTTAAGATCCCTGCGCTGCTTAAGCAAGCCAATATTCCATTCGCACTTGGTTTCTCATCTGACTGGAACAGCCGTAACTTACCTTTTGCAGCAGGCCAGACTGTTGCTTATGGATTAACCAAGTCAGAAGCGCTACAAAGCATCACACTTGATGCCGCAAAAATACTCGGTATCGATGACATGGGCGCGATTGCTCCCGGGTTTAAGGCCAATATTATTCTCGCCACTGGCGACATATTAGATCCAATGCAAGCCGCAATAGAGTCGGTGTACATTGATGGTCGTAAAATTGATTTAAATAATCGTCATCAACAGCTTTATCAAAAGTACCTAAAGCGCTAGAATTTCAAACTTATAGCGCTAGCAAGATAGTTCGATAGAAAAGTGCTCTTTATGGGCACTTTTTTGAACACCATTTTTAATGTTAGGCTTTTATATCAATGCCTTTCACTGGCCCCAGCAACTCATATAACAGGCAATCATTATGAAATACCTACTTCCTGCATCTCTCATCCTTTTACTCAGCGCTTGTGCGGGTGAATATGCCTTCAACAGTAACCTCGATAGTGATGCGATTAATGACTATTTTAAAGCCTCTGATGTCACCGTCTATGAAGGAAGTGTTCAACCTAGAGGCCCATATGAAATTAAAGGGCTAGTTGAAGGTGAAACCTGCCAAATGGGTAAAAATGATGCCCCCGCGTCTATCGCTGAAGCGCGCACATTAGCTCGCCGCGCAGCTGCCGATAAACACGCTAATGGTTTGATCATTAAAAATTGCCTATTAATCGAAGCATCGACACAAAATTGTGTCACCAGTGCTCTTTGTGTTGGCCAAGCAATTACCACCACCAGCGTCCCAAAATAGCCGCGCCTCAAACTAAGAGTAACCAATGTCCTTTACTAACCAAATCCAAGCTGTCGCGTATTGCCGAACGCCTTATAAACAAAAATTTGGCATTCCACGCCAACCAGGCTTAGTGTCCGCAGCACGTGGTTTTGTTGAACTTGCCGCCCCTTTTAATCAAGTTGATGCCGTTAGAGGGCTAGAGCAGTACTCTCATGTGTGGTTGCTGTTTTGTTTTCATGAGAACTTAGCTCAGGGCTGGAAAACCACCGTTCGTCCGCCAAGATTGGGCGGTAATGAAAAGCTGGGAGTATTTGCCACGCGATCAACCTTTAGGCCAAATGGCATCGGTCAATCGGTGGTGAAGCTGCATGCTGTACATACTGACAATGGTAAAGTCAGACTTGAGATCTCAGGCATGGACTTGCTCGATGGCACCCCTATTGTCGATATAAAACCCTATATTCCCTTCTCTGATGCGATTGATGACGCACACGGCGGCATAGCCCAAGAAGCACCAAAGTTGGCAAGTGTGACATTTTGCGAAACAGCCCAACAACAACTTGAGCAATATCAGCAAAATCCCGCATATCCGCGCCTAGCAGAGCTTATTGAAGGCGTATTAGCACAAGACCCTCGCCCAGCGTATAAGAAGGCCAAAGCCGATCCTAAGTTGTATCAAGTCGCGCTATATGATTTAGATATCTTATGGAAAGTAATCGACGATAGTATAGAAGTGCTAGCGTTACGCCCCTCTCAAGTGGGACTGTAAGCATGAGCAGCCTTTTAGCCACCACTAACTCAGTTGATAAACCAGATTATCGAACACAACATAAGAAACGCCTGTCTTATATGCCGTGGCTGTATTTCTCGTTAAAAGAGAAACACCTTTTATGGGCTAAACCTTGGCAAGATGAGGTGCAAGCACATTTTTGCGCCGTAGAAACAATCTCGATAGCTGATAACTGCTTTATTGCGCCAGAGGCAAACCTGTTTGCCGAACCTGGCCGCAATATCGAAATGGGTAAGCAATGCATGATTGCCGCCGACAGCTTTTTACATGGTCCAATAACCTTGGGTGATGAAGTGGCTATCAATCACGGTTGCTCATTCGATGGCGGCCGTCATGGTATCACCATCGGCAACCAAACTCGTATCGCTAACAATGTCACTATCTATGCCTTTAATCACGGTATGGCGCCCGACACCCCCATTTATCAACAAGCCTCAAACTCCAAAGGCGTAGTGATTGGTAATGATGTGTGGATAGGGGCTCAAGCAGGCATTGTTGATGGTGTCACTATAGGTAATCACGCTGTCATTGGTATGGGCGCAGTTGTAACTAAAGATGTTGCCCAGTACGCCATTGTGGCAGGTAATCCAGCAAGAGTGATTGGAGATAGACGAGACAAAAACTAAGCCGTTGGCACTCGCTTTTCAGAGCATTCCAGCTCGGCAATTATTGCTTAATTGCCGAATCTCCAGTTGCAACTCTCATCATGCTCTTTCCCTTGCAGGATGAAAATAGATCAAGTGACTCCAGATACACACTAGAGCTGACCTGCAATAGACCTAACATGCTATGAAAGATATTATCGTGGCTAAACTCATTTTGCTCTGCGTTTTTTGTTAGACACTTAGTATCAACTTTCATTGGCTCGGCAAACCAAGTTAACAAGGGTACATGTTTTTGCGATTCCGGTGCCAATGCATAAGGAAAACCATGTAAATATGCCCCGTTTTCACCAAGCGACTCACCATGATCAGAGACATATAACATTGCCGATTCAGTGTTAATCGGTAATCCACTTAGCTTATCTATCACCTTTGAGATCACCCAATCGGTATAAGCGATGGTATTATCGTAAGTATTAATTAACGTCGCTGTACTGCAATTTTGGATATCACTGCGTGGGCAATCATCTTTAAATATACGTTGATTATCAGGATAACGCTTATAATAAGTAGGACCATGAGACCCCATCATATGCAACACTATCAAAGTAGTATTAGCCGTTAGATTTTGCAATTTATTCTCTAGTGGAGCCAGTAATGCTTCATCGAAACAGTAATCACCATCACACAGTGGCGAGTCTGATTTAACGTCGATGGTCACTGTTGGTACTCGCTCACATACCCCTTTACAGCCATTATTATCCACCCACAACACATCAACTCCAGCCAGTAAGACTAAGTCGAGTAAATTTTGCTGTGAGTTCGCTTTATTGTGATCGTATTCCTCTCGGCTTAATGCAGAAAACATACAGGGAATTGACACCGCAGTTGCAGTACCACAGGAATACATGTTTTTGAATGAGGTCACCGGTTGCACTTGAGTGTACGGGTTAGTTTGTTTTGAATAACCATTATGTGAAAAGTGATCTGCCCTCGCCGTTTCGCCCACTAGCATCACAAGAACCCGCTTAGCTCCAGCATGTTGATTATGCAGTTTTGGCTCACTATCTAGTAACTTAAATTCAAGTGGGGTCGAAAAATAATGGTCGCGTGCATATTTACCTGTTGCGACTAGATATTGAAAGGGGATAGAGGACTTCTGCAGAAATTTATTATTGCGCCCAACAGAGGCGTAATTGGGATAATACAAGTAAGCAATCATCACTATAGTAACGAGACTGATGAGGCTCAGCTTTACACTATGGGCCACATTTCTACCCATCGACAAATAATGGACGTCACTACGAGCAATCAAAATGGCTGGTAATAACCCACTCAGCAAGAAGAACAGCACCGAATACTGATTGAGGTACATCATGGCTTCTGAGCTATGGCTCTGCAATGAGTTTTGTACCATACCGTAATCAAACACTACACCATAAGTTTGCCTGCTATAAAACGCTAATGAAGATAGCAGTAGCAACGTAATAAGCACTGGCTTTAACAAGTATCGATGACCGCCTAAGCTAAGCAGATTGATAACCTGTATGCATAGACAAAAAACCAGTAGAGGTATGCTATATAAGAAACCGAGATTATATTCAGGCAGCGCTGTTACAACAGCCCAAACTTCTTTTAAAAATGGAAAGTTAAATACTAAGGTAAAATATAATGCAGTAATACAAACCAGCTGATTAACGCTAATATTACTCAGTAAATAATACAAAGGATTAATATGTTCTTCTCGACTCTTCATACAGAAATAAAACACCGTAATGGCTAAAGAGGCTAGGCTATCACTGAGCTCAATTCTGTAGTGTAACCAAGTGTAACCCGCAAGTAAGCAGATGTAAGCGCAGAATGGTAATCGCTCTGGTAAAATACCATGGTCCAAAGAGTATGATGAGTGGAGCTGATTTCAGTCCAGCATCCAGCTAGGCAAAGACTTTAACTAGCAGCTGTTTTTATCAATTCAATAAATACCTGACCAGTTCAAAGCTATTTAGATCTTGTAATTTAAGCTAGGTTGTTGAATAAATTCAGCAACACTTATAAGTCAAGTTCACCAAATGAGCCGACTCACTCCCCTTTGTAAGTTAACCAAAAAATAATCTACGTTGTTCATTAATTTTTAACCCATGCTCAATCATTCTCCCCTATATTAAAAATGCCCAACCAGAGAGTGATATCGATTTAAATCATGAAAGCCGCAAAATAAAGGTATTGTTTAACTTGTCCAGACTAAACACTAAAAGCAGAAAAGCAGAAAAGCAGAAAAGCAGAAAAGCAGAAAAGCAGAAAAGCAGCAAGTCTGATAGCAAGCTTTATAGGTTCAATATAAATTCGATTTAAAATATTTTGACGATGACTTTGTTCTATTTTTAAATGAACATTCCATTATTCTTATGAGAAAAAAAGGCCAAGTCATTGCTGAACTCGGCCTTTAAAACGAGATAAACAGTAATGCTATCGCTTAGCTTGCAGCAACACCTTTAGGGTTATCACCGTAGCTGTTTTCATCGTGACTGTCTTGTACATAGAAAACTATCAATACGATAAGACCAATCAGAGGAATAATCCCAATCAACTGCCACCAGCCACTTCTGCCAGTATCATGAAGTCGCCTCGCGCCGATACTTAGCGAAGGGATGAGTAATCCAAGCGAGAAGATAAATGTTAGCACGCCAAGACCCAGTAAAGAGTCAATAATACCCAGTAGGAAACTAAAAATCATATAAAACAAAATAAACATCCAGAATTCAGTTCGTCTTGCGCGCCCTGAAAAATCTGCGTACTTCTTTAAAGCTCCAATAAAATAATCCATTATTGTGGACTTTCCTTGTTGTTATAAATTTCTACACTCAATATTGAGCAAATACGTATATCACAATATCTCATAAAACGACCAAAGCCATCCAAACGGGTCACGGTAAGACTCTTTGCAGTCCACAACACCCGTTTTAAAACACTTGAATTGCCGCGAACTGCCATTAATGGTGATAAGCAAAAAATAAAATGCCTAATTCCACTTTAATCAGCAACAACGCTGACGCCACAAATGCTCACTCTAGAGATTACAAATACGTTAAATTAAATCACGTTAATTAACAAGCTCTTAAACTAAATAATCAAGCCTGTCTTTGGATATTATTTAATACCATTACAGTTAAAAAAATTTTCACGCTAACACTGTGTCAATACTGTACTCATCACAGCAAATGTGACACATGCTATATATCTCTAATATTAAAGCTTATTTCAGTTAAAACATTTGCGTTTATCGACTGTATTATTAGTGAAACTCAACAATTTTAACGAATGTCGAAATGGGTAGGTGACATCACTTCAACAAGTGATAAAATGGCGCCCATTCAACTCAATTTCGGACACTCGGTAATGCGCGTAAGCAAGTACCTGCTATCAACTCAAAAAGAAACACCGGCTAATGCAGAAGTAGTTAGTCACCAGTTAATGTTACGTGCGGGCATGGTCCGTCGTAATGCATCAGGCTTATACAGCTGGTTGCCGACAGGTTTACGTGTACTGCGTAAAATTGAAGCTATCGTTCGCGAAGAGATGAACAAGGCCGGTTCGGTTGAGATCCTTATGCCTATGGTTCAACCTGCGGATCTTTGGGTTGAATCTGGTCGCTTAGAAAAGTTTGGCCCCGAGCTACTGCGCTTCCAAGACCGTCATAACCGTGACTTCGTTTTGGGCCCAACTCACGAAGAAGTGATCACTGATATCGTGCGTAAAGAGGTTAACTCTTACAAGCAACTGCCCCTGAACTTGTTCCAAATTCAGACTAAATTCCGTGACGAAGTTCGTCCACGCTTTGGTGTGATGCGTTCACGCGAATTCTTGATGAAAGACGCTTATTCTTTCCATTTAGATCAAGAAACCATGGACGAGACTTATGAGTCTATGTTCCAAGCGTATAGCAACATTTTGACCCGCTTAGGCTTAGCTTTCCGCCCTGTAATGGCTGACACTGGCGCCATCGGTGGCAGCACATCACATGAGTTCCATGTTTTGGCTAATAGTGGTGAAGACTTAATCGCATACTCAACTGAGAGCGATTACGCAGCCAACGTTGAAAAATGTGAAACACCAATACCAACAGACACTCGTCAAGTAGCCACCAATGAGATGACGCTTGTAGACACTCCGAATGCTAAAACCATTACCGAGCTCGTTGAACAACACGGCATTGCGATTGAGAAAACAGTTAAAACACTTATCGTTAAAGGCGCAACAGAAGAAGCGCCGTTAGTGGCGGTTGTTGTTCGTGGCGATCATGATTTAAACGAAGTCAAAGCTGAAAAGATTGATGCGGTACTGGCTCCATTTGAATTTGCCGATGAAGCTGATATCCGTAAAGCGATTGGCGCAGGTCCTGGTTCTATTGGGCCTGTAGGTCTTAATATTCCAGTATTTATCGACCACAGCGTCGCAGTAATGAGTGACTTTGGCGCCGGTGCTAACCAAGATAATAAGCATTACTTTGGTATCAACTGGGAACGTGATCTACCAGAGGCACCAGCATTTGATCTGCGTAATATCATCGAAGGTGAACCTAGCCCATGTGGTAAAGGCACTATTGCCCTGCTTCGTGGTATCGAAGTCGGCCATATCTTCCAGTTGGGCAACAACTACTCTGAAGCGATGCACGCTAACGTACTCGACCACAATGGTAAGTCTAAGACCTTACTAATGGGTTGTTACGGTGTTGGCGTGAGCCGCATGGTTGCAGCAGCTATTGAGCAAAACCACGATGATCGCGGTATTATTTGGCCAGAAGCTATTGCACCGTTCTCCGTCGGTATTTTACCAATGAACATGCACAAATCTCACCGTGTTAAAGATAGCGCTGAAAAGCTTTATCAAGACTTAACCGACGCAGGTATAGAAGTCTTGTTTGATGACCGTAAAGAGCGTGCGGGTGTGATGTTTGCTGATATGGAACTGATTGGCTTGCCAAATGTGGTTGTTATCGGCGACCGTAACATTGATAACGGTGTATTCGAGTATAAAAATCGTCGTACTGGTGAGAAGCAAGAAGTGCCATTCGAGCAAATTGTTGAGTTCTTAAAAGCGCAACAAGCTTAAGCTTTCTCTCATTAAGTTAGGGTAATTTAGCTTATGTTCATTTAGCTACCTCAATTTGAAATAGCTAAACTAGCGACAGTAGAACGCCGATGATGATTCATCGGCGTTTTTGTTTCTGCAGTGCCTTCAAACCATTAACGTTGATCTTCAATCACAATACCGTCGTCCAGCATACTGCCTATAGCGACTAAGCTAACGTCGCTAGAGAGTTGTGTCACCGCGCGAATCGATTGTTGAATCGCCACAATGTCAATGTTAAGCCGTACATTATCATCCACTTCGCACAGCAGGCACATCTTGTCATTGTCATTTTCACTGCAGACCACCAGTCTCACACGCTTGATGGCACTATGATAAAGCCGGACTCGTTCAACCTGCTCAGGATGTATAAACAAGCCTTTGACTTTAGTGGTTTGGTCGGCGCGCCCAAGCCAGCCCTTGATCCGCATATTGGTGCGGCCACAGTCACTTGGGCTGTCTAACTGCGCACTTAGATCGCCAGTCGCAAAACGAATTAATGGATAGTTTGGGTTAAAACTGGTGATCACCACCTCTCCCACTTCACCTCGTTTGACTGCCGCTAAACTGCCCGGCCTGACAATTTCCAAAATAATATCTTCAGCCACGACTAAACCCGCATCAGCAACACTCTCAAAGGCAATTAAGCCAATATCAGCGGTGGCATACGCCTGTTTAACCTCAATATCAGCCTCGTCAAAAACGGCTTTAAGCGCGGGAGTCAGCGCCTCCCCAGTCACTAACGCTTTACTAAAAGGCAATGGTCCTTGCTGCTGAAGCTTAGCTTTATCTAGCAATATTTTAAGAAATGAAGGCGTGCCGCAGTAACTGTTAGGTTGTAAATTATGAATGATATCGAGCTGCATTTCGGTCTGCCCAGGGCCTGCGGGGATCACACTACAACCGCAGGCTTTAGCACCAGAGTCCATAATAAACCCACCGGGTGTAAGATGATAAGACAAACAGTTTTGTACCAAATCACCCGCCCTAAACCCTGCAGCAAAAAATGCTTGCCCCATGCGCCACCAATCGTGGCCATCGGCTTCCGGCTCATAGATTGGCCCTGGCGACTGAAAGACCCTCCCCACGCCACTCATATTCGGTACCATACCCGCAAACGGCATATTTGCCGCTTGAAGCTTAATCAAATCTGACTTTCGAGTGATCGGCAGCGCAGCCAGTGCTGAGCGAGAGTTGATTTGGCTTAGGTCGATATTAGCTAACACGCGGTGATAATAATCAGATGACTCCTGAGCAAAACATAAAAAATCGCTCAAGCGAGACATTAACGTCGCTTCTCTTAGCGTCGCAGCTTGTTGTTCTTGTGCACTAAAAAATGACATGGGTATCGCTCCTTATTACAACCAGCGTTTACGGCGCTTATAAGATTTCAAGTTTTTAAAACTCTTACGCTTTTCTTTGCCGCCACCAAGATAAAACTCTTTCACATCTTCATTATTCAATAGCTGCTCATTGGATCCATCTAGCACTATTTTTCCTGACTCCATGATGTAGCCATAATTTGCCGCCTTTAGCGCATAGTTAGCATTTTGCTCCACCAGCAACATGGTGATCCCTTGGTCACGGTTAATCTTTTCAATAATGCCAAAAACCTCTTTAACCAGTAACGGTGACAACCCCATAGACGGTTCGTCTAAACAGATCATCTTAGGTCGTGCCATTAATGCGCGCCCAATTGCTAGCATTTGCTGTTCACCGCCAGACAAATATCCCGCTAACCCAGTGCGCTCTTTAAGACGAGGGAAATAGTTATACACCATGTCTATATCTTGATTCACCTGACTATCTTTACGGGTATATGCGCCAAGTTTTAGATTTTCAATAACACTCATGTCCTCGATGATCCGGCGCCCTTCCATCACTTGGAAAAGTCCGGAACGAACAACATCCTCAGCATTTTTGACATCAATACGCTCACCCATAAAATGGATATCACCGCGTGATACTTCACCATTTTCGGTCTTGAGTAGGCCAGAAATCGCTTTCAAGGTTGTCGATTTTCCCGCACCGTTAGGCCCTAATAGGGTCACAATTTCACCTTGAGGAACATCGATGCTAACGCCACGTAGTACTTGAATAACATCGTCATAAACCACTTCAATGTTATTAATCGATAAAAGAGGACTTTCAGGCTTTAACTGCACAGCTTGTGTCATAACAACTCCAACTTTCAATGTTATTGCCTAGCAAGAAAATACTGACTTGCTAGGCAAATAAACGAACTTCACGATCGGTTCAGGCTTAGTATCCTAACCAGTCAACACGGCGTTCTAGCGTTATCTGATCTACTTTTTCAACTTGTATATCGCCACCATTAAAGTTGCCTTTATAGATGTTAACTTGGTTAATACCACGGTGATCCTCAGGGGTCCATGTCGCGGGTAAACACACCCCTTCGAGCCCTTTAGGTACCCAGTTTTTACGCACATACATGCCCTTTTTGATATTCTCACCCGTGACACCACCGTTGGCTTTAGCCCACTCCATAGACTCTTTCATAAAGTAAACTGAGCACACACCGCGGATATAGTGATGTAGCCGTTCTTTATTCCCCTCACTGTCAGACATCTTTGAAATCTCGCGTACCAGTTTCATTCCCGGTACATCATCAGTCCAAAATGGCGTCATAGTGGGGAATATATAGTTTTTAACGCCCTCTCCCGCCGCTTTAAAGACTAATTTGTCGCCGCCCCAGATATTCGACATAAACTGAATATCGGTGCCTACGGTGTTACATGACTTAATCAGTGATTGCACTGAACCGCCTAAGTTACCGATATAGCCATAGTTTGTTTGAGAGCTTTTAAGGCTTAAACACTGGGCCTTAAAGTCACCCGGTTTCATTGAAATAACCACCGAAGGCTGAACATCAAAACCTAATTCTGTTGCATATTCAGCGCAGGCCGCTTTGGGGGCGTTAGGAAATGGATGGTTAGCGCCAATATGAGTAAACTTAGGCTTACCTTCACCGCCTTTAGCTTTCCAGTCATCGGCAGCCCACTGCACTAGTCCACGACAAGAATCTGAGTAAGATGCACCATAGAAAAAGTTATAAGGTGCTGGCTTTTTAGTGTTGGGATTCTTGCCCTGAGGATCAGTTAAGTGGCCAGAATAGGATGCAGAAAAAATAGGGGTTTTATCTTTCGCTGCAAAAGAGATCAGCGCCTCGGTATCTGCGGTGCCCCAGCCTTGCATGGCCACCATATTTTTACGTGATTGCCACTTTTTATAAGAGGCTATCGCTTGAGGCACTTTGTAGCCGTAATCAATGGTTTCATACTCAAGCTTGGTGCCATCAATACCGCCATGGGCATTAATATAAGCGAGTGAATCTCGCACTCCGTCGGCATAGGGCTTACCCACAAACGCGGTAGGACCTGACATATCAGCTAAGTGGCCAACAAAAATAGTCTCTTCTGCGTGCGCTAAACCACTGGCTGTTGTGGCTAAACAAGCAAGGCTTGAGCCCAGCGCCCACTTTAAGTATTTCACTTTATTCAATCCGTTATTATTAGTATGGTTATGCATAGTTATGATCCTTCAAATGTTCAGTCAAAGTTGAAAGCTGTATACCGCTGCTGTTACAGCTCGAAAAAAATCAGTAAGCAAACGGGTAAAATTTCCAATAGTTCTTAATCTGCGCCCAGCGATGAGCAAGCCCCTCTGGTTCGAAAATCAAAAACAGAATGATGACCAATCCAATCGCCATCTCTTTGATATACGCTAAGCCGTCGGTCACCATGGGAATATTGCCCCAGTCGGTGTACTTCATCAGACTGACCATGGTTTCAAGCACTTCAGGCAGTAACACCATAAACACCACGCCCATTAATGTGCCCTTAATCGAGCCCAGCCCACCAATAATCACCATGGCTAGAAACTGAATCGACATTAAGATAGTGAAGCCCTCTGCGGAGACATAGCCCAAGTAGTGCCCGTATAATGCGCCGCCAATACCAGCATAAAATGAGGAGATCCCAAAAGATAACAAGCGATACTTGTTGAGCTTAACCCCCATTATTTCGGCTGAAAGGTAGTGATCACGTACCGCAACAAAAGCGCGCCCGTCTCGGCTACGCATCAGATTGCAGCCCCAGGTGTACATAAACACCAAGGCAAATAGTGCGATGTAGAAAAAGCTCTGATCGGTATCAAACTCAAACCCAAACAGATTGACCGGTGCAGCCATCGAGCCTGAAGAACCGCCAGAGAACCAATCTGCTCGAGCAAAAAAGTCTTCAATGATAAACTGAGCCGCTAAGGTGGCTATCGCCAAATACAGCCCCTTAATCCGCGCAGCTGGCATACCAAACATCATGCCAACGGCCATGGTCAGAAAGCCCGCTAAAGGGATACAAAGCACCACTGGGATTTGAAAACTGGTATTTAACCAGGCTGAGGCAAATGCACCAAAGCCAAAAAATGCGCCATGGCCCAGTGAGATCTGTCCGGTAAAACCGACCAGTATATTGAGCCCTAACGCCGCAATACCAAGATAAGATATTTGGATAAACAGGGTTAAAAAGTAACCATCAAGCACCAAGGGGGCACCACAGGCAATGGCGATGACTGCAATCATCAGCAGCCGAACGGTTTTGGTTTCAAATATTGTATTGTCGGCTTTATAGCTTGTGCGGAAATCACCACACGGTCGCATCGCTAAGCTAGACATAAAAACTCCTTAAAAAATCTGATAAACATAACTTAAATGCGCTCGATATTACGGGTACCAAACAGGCCGTAGGGTTTAAACCAGAGAATGATCAACAGCACATAAAATGGAGCAATGTCATACATATTGCCGATATGCAGATACTGACTGTCGAAAAACTCGGCCACGTTCTCAAGTACGCCAATCATGATCCCCCCCACAATGGCCCCAACAATCGAATCGAGGCCGCCCAAGATGACGGCTGGAAATACTTTGATACCAATAGAGGAGAGTGAATCTGAGACACCGTTGACCATGCCGATCACAACACCTGCGGTAGCAGACACCGTGGCTGCTATTCCCCAACTCATGGCAAAGACTTGTTTAACGGATATACCTAAGCTCTGGGCCACTTGCTGGTCAAACGCCGTAGCCCGCATGGCTAAACCGTGCTTAGAATATTTAAAAAACAAGAAAAAACTGACCATGATAATGAGTGCAATCACGGTACTCATTAGGTAAGCCAGCTCGACATTAAGCCCAAATATAGCAATAGATTGGGTATCAAAAACTTTTGGATAACTCTGTGGTGACACACCAAAGATCCACTTAGTTAGCGACTGGAAGAAGATGGATAAACCTATGGTCACCATGATCACCGAGATAATAGGTTCACCAATCATCGGACGCAGGACAATCATCTGCAAAAACACACCGAACACCCCCATAAAGCAGAGCGTGAGGAAAAAGCCTAAAAAGAAAGGCAGTTCCAAATAGACTAATAATGCCCAACATACCCACGCCCCTATCAGCAAGAACTCGCCTTGAGCGAAGTTAACTATCTGCGTCGATTTATACACCAGCACAAAACACATCCCCACCACACCGTATAACAAACCGACAATCAGTCCATTGATGATTAGCTGCAGTAACAGTTCAAAATTCATGAGGCTCTCCTTTGAGAAAGATCAGTGTCTAACGTCGCATCAGCTTCAATAACGGTAGCTACCTTTAGCTGCGTTTGAATACGAGATTTACTGCCATCTTGGAAGGTAATCACAGTATCAATATCGACATGGGACTTATCGCTATAGATGGACTCGATAATGTCAGCGTATTTTTCAGCAATAACGCCACGACGAACTTTACGAGTACGAGTAAGTTCGCCATCATCGGCATCAAGTTCTTTATACAGTAATATGAATTTATTGATTTTTTGTGCATCTGGCAGCGACTGGTTAACAATTTCAATCTCTTTAGTGAGCTGCTCATACACCTCAGGTAAACTCGATAAATTGGTATAGTTGGTAAATGCCAGCCCTTGCTGTTCTGCCCATTTTGAAACGATGCTAAATCGGATACACAAGATGGCAGAAAGGAAGGGTTTGTCTTTACCAAGAATGACCGCTTCACCGATAAATGAAGAGAATTTTAATTTGTTTTCAATGTATTGCGGGGAGTACTGGATCCCTTGACTGGTTTTGGCCAAATCTTTGATCCGGTCAATCACCACCAAATGCCCAGAAGGTTTGAAATAACCAGCGTCTCCGGTGTGCATCCAACCCTCTTTAACATCTTCGTCATAGGCGGCTTGGTCGCCCAAATAGCCATTGAACATACCCACCGTCTTGGCGATAACTTCACCCACACCTTCGCTATCGGTATTGATCACCTGCAATTGCGCGGTATCGAATGCTACGCCTACGCTGTCATAATCAACATCATCCTGATGATGAATGGTATATGCACCGCACATCTCAGTTTGGCCATATAGCTGGCGCAGTGGCACGCCAATACTCTGGAAGAATTTAAAGGTATCGGGTCCCATTGCTGCGCCACCCGTTGCCGCAGACTTTAGAAATGAGAAGCCTAATCTATCGCGCAATGCTTTCATTAAAATAAGATCAGCGAAGGTCGAGCGCTTCCCCTTAGCCAGTGCTGCTTCGGCGCGTTTGAGCGCAAATTCAAATAGCTTCTTTTTCAGCGGAGTGGAATCCATCATCCGCGCTTGAACGTCGGCTAAGATCCCTTCCCAAACTCGCGGTGCTAGCAGCACAAAGCTGGGACCTATCTCGCGTAGATCTGCCATCATGGTTTCCTGCTCTTCGACAAAATTAACGATTTGTCGTGCAATTAACGCCTGCCCAACCGCATAAACCTGCTCCATGATCCAAGGCA
This sequence comes from Shewanella sp. GutDb-MelDb, assembly GCF_002836075.1. Taxonomy (NCBI): domain Bacteria; kingdom Pseudomonadati; phylum Pseudomonadota; class Gammaproteobacteria; order Alteromonadales; family Shewanellaceae; genus Shewanella; species Shewanella sp. GutDb-MelDb. Next base: position 28,973 of record NZ_PJBM01000129.1, read on the forward strand.
GTGGCAGTACCGACACATAGTTATCACCTGGTTTTCTAGGGTCAGCGCGTAAATATGAGCAGCAATGCTCGATAAACTTACTGCCTTGCAGCAATACTATTTTGGGCTTTGAAGTGGTACCTGAAGTGGTGCAATAAATAGCGATATTCTCAGGTTTCCCTGCATCGACTAGCTTGTCGTAACCTTGTGGGTTTTGCTTATCTAGCTTTCGCCCTGTCTTATATATGTCTTCGATGCTGATTAATCGTGGGTCGTTATATTTGCGCATGCCTCTTGGGTCGCAATAAACAATATGTTTTACCGTCGGAATTTGATCGCCAAGCTCAAGTAATTTGTCGCATTGCTCTTCATCTTCAGCGATCACGACTTGCGCATTGCTGCGATTAAGTAGGTATGCCACCTCTTCATGCATTGAGTCTTGATAGATCCCAAGCGAATAACAACTCAGTGCATGGGCTGCAACTTCTCCCCATACCCATTCAGGTCTGTTATCACCGAGTAACGCAATCGTCGCTTCAGCTTCAATACCTAAATGGCGAATGGTCAGTGACAGCCACTTCACGCGGTTGTGATAATCGAGCCAGCTAAATTCGCTCCAAATACCAAACTCTTTCTCGCGCATGGCAATATCATCACCCCACAAAGTGGCGTTATGGCGTAATATCTTTGGAAAGGTATCCATGTCCCCCATATCGAAGCGATTTGCCGATGATTTATTGTCCGTTTTCATTAGCCCACCTCTTGTAATTGCTCGTTATCATCTAAGCCTAAATAAGCCTGTCTAACGTGCTCATTAGCCATCACTTCATCGGGTAAACCACTCACGAGTTTCTTACCAAAGTCGAGTACCATCACTTGATGTGAAATATCCATAACCACCCCCATGTCATGCTCAATCATCACAACGGTAATGCCGAACTCCTCGTTGAGATCCAAGATATAGCGCGCCATATCCTCTTTCTCTTCTAGGTTCATGCCCGCCATGGGCTCGTCTAATAAAATAAGCTTGGGATTAAGCGCTATTGCACGAGCTAATTCGACGCGCTTGCGCAGGCCATAAGACAAGGTTCCAGCAACGGATTTACGCACGTGGGAGATATCAAGAAAATCAATTATTTCTTCCACTTGACGGCGATGTTTGAGTTCCTCTTTTTGAGCGGGTGAAGCCCAATAAAGTGGCCCGGTTAACCAGTTATTTTTCATCTGGTGATGTCGGCCAACCATAATGTTATCGAGTACCGACATATGGCCAAATAGCGCGAGATTTTGAAAGGTACGGCCTATTCCCAAATCGGCGCGATCATTTGGGCGTAAATGGGTCACTTCTTGGTGATCAAATTGAATGCTGCCCTGATAAGGACGGTATCGACCTGAGATGCAGTTAAGCATTGAGGTCTTGCCAGCACCATTAGGACCAATAATTGAGAATACAGCCCCTTTCTCAACTTCGAAGCTAACGTCGGTTAATGCTTTAACACCACCAAACGCCAGAGAGATTTGATCAACTTTTAATATTTTATCTGTCACACCCATACTCCTTTAAACTGCAGATATCGCTTTTTCGCTATGCTCAAACCAGGTTGAGCATTAGCGTTAAACGACTGTCATGGGTAACCAATCACGGGATTTACAAGCGATGCTATGCAAAAAAACGACGGCAGAAACGTTATCTCAACTGCCATCAAAGGTTAAAGTGCGTAGCGGAATGAAAGCTGAGCGTAGTCAGAGTCGACATCTTGGTCGCCAATTTCAAAATTACCGACTTCAAAACCAATGGCCAAATGAGGAGTCAAGTTTTGGAATAAATTGACGCTCCACTGACTGCGCTCCGCATTGCCTATGTCAGTTTCAACACGGCCATATAGCGCAGTACTTCTTAAGGTATCGGTCCAGTAATGGCGGTATGCCGCCAAATAAGAGGTGGTATTTTCAACCTCTTCTCCGACTAAATCTCTGGCAACACCAATACCTACATAACGACCAACTTCACCTTGATGGAATTGAAAACGCAGGTCATCTTTACCGAATGTTTTGATCCGCCCGGCGATAGAGCCACCGAGGGCTGTTTCACTATTTCCTAAGTCGGTATTGAGACTGCGGCCGAGGGCCGATATCGAGATGTCCCCCCAATCACCTTTAAGGTTATAACGCGCAACGACATCGGGTAGATCATCATTAGTGGTATCGCCACCAACGCTTTCTGGGTTTTCTATAGAAAATTGGAAATTACCAATGTCGTAACGGATCTGCCCTTGACGAATAAAGGCTAGGCCCACAGTTGCACCGGCAAAATCGGCAGACTCAGGAATGGCACTGGTGTTCATAAAGGTGGTCCAAGTCTGGCCCGCTGTTATCCCTTCATATTTAATAAATGCGTGACGTATTCTTGGGTTTGCGGAGTTAGATACCACCTGATTACCACCACCACCGAGAAAGTCCATTTCAATAAAGCCCATCACGTCGCCATGAACATATTTGGTGTTAAAACGTGTTTCGTTGGCAAAGATGCGAAATTGAGATGCACTCTCTTCAAGTGGGGCACCGGTACCAATCCAAAAGTCACGATAAGCAACATCACCACTGACATAACGAGCATCAACTTTGATGTAGCCACCGAAGGTTAATTTGCCATCGTCACCGACGTCAAATTCATAACTTGCTGCGGCAGAACCCGCCAATAAACACAGTGAACCGGCTAACGTAATTTTTTTTATTTTTGAAATAAGCATCTTTTATCCCCTTTAATGTCTGCACTTAAGATGAAGAAATAAAAGGGTTTGCTCAATTGTGAAATGGTATTAGTGCAGGAGTCTTAATACGTTAGCTGTAATACGGGCGGATTAACCCGTGGGGATTAATACCGATAGATTAAGACTTAAGTCGATAGTCTTTGCCGACCTAATAGAGTCAAAATATGATATGTTAATTCCCATAACAATTAAGGGATTAAATAGCTATAAAGCTAACATTTCCCAATAAGAAGGTGTGGCTACAGCATGTTTCCTAATTGGCTATTGGTTACGATTAGTATTAGCTATATTGGTTTGCTTTTTTTGATGGCATTTCTGGGCGATAGGTACCGAGAAAAACTTTTTAAGCAGCAACATACCATCATTTATTCACTCTCTCTTGGTGTCTATTGTACCTCCTGGGGCTTTCTTGGCACTGCGGGTCAAGCCGCGAGTAATTCGTTCTCATATCTACCGGTTTATATCGCTCCCATTTTACTGTTTATGTTCGCTTGGCCTTTCATTCAGCGCATTATCAGAGTGTGTCTCAAATTAAATATTACCTCTATCGCGGATCTATTAGCGGCACGATTTGGTAAGTCGCAACTGTTAGCGATAGTTGTCACCTTTGTCGCCCTATTTGGCACCTTGCCCTATATCGCCTTACAGCTAAAAGCGATTGTGAACTCCTATGAAATTTTAAGACAAGATCACCTATTATCGTCTTGGCAACTCGGCCTGGTTGTTAGCTTAATTCTGGCGGGGTTTACCATTATATTTGGCGTTAGGGCCATTGATGTCACCGAGCGTCACCCCGGAATGATGCTGGCTATCGCCTTTGAATCTTTCGTCAAGTTAATCGCCTATCTCACCATCGGTATTTTCGTGTCTTTCTTTCTATTTGATTCACCGCTGGACATTTGGCGTCAAGCCAATGAGGCTTCGCCGGTATCAACTGAGTTTACCTACCCCAATATGGTGTCGATGTTTGGGTTACTCTTTATCGTTATGTCAGCTTTTCTGTGTCTTCCGCGACAATTCCAAGTATTGATTGTTGAACTCAAAGAGCAAAAACATGCCATTTGGAGCCGCTGGACGTTTCCACTCTATATCTTAGTGTTTGCTTTCTTTGCCACTCCGTTAGGCCAAGCGGGCAATATCCTCTATGGTGACTCGCTGCAAAGTGATGCTTATGTATTGTTTCTCCCCGCCTTTAGTGGCCAAGCATGGCTCGGATTATTTAGTTTTCTAGGGGCAATATCAGCAGCAAGTTCTATGGTTATCATCTCAACCATTGCGTTGAGCACCATGCTGAGTAATGAGGTGGTTTTTCCGACACTTTTTAAAGTAAGTAATATACAGAGTACCGATTTTAATAAATTTAGATCCCACTTGCTTAACATTCGCAAAGGATTAATTCTATTAGTAATATTTTTAAGTTATGGCATGTTTCTGCTAGCACCACCCGATACGCTAGCATCATTGGGGGAGGTTGCATTTGGTGCTATCGCACAGATTGGCCCAGCCCTCTTCGCTGCCTTTTTATGGCGCAGAGTGACCCTTATTGGTGTACTTGCAGGCATCATCAGTGGTTTTTCACTCTGGTTAACACTCAATCTATTGCCACAACTGGGCCTCTACAACCATCCTTTTGCGGCAAGTGAATACTCCATGACGACAATGGCCACGTTGGTGGGGCTATTTGTCAATATCATTATGATATGGATAGTTTCTTCGTTTACTCGACAAAGTGTTCATGAGCAGATGCAAATCGCTCACTTTATTGAACGACCAGATCTGGGTAAGCTGCAATCCGCAGTCCCTAAGTATATCAACCCAACGGAGTTAGAGTTATTGGTCGCCCGCTTTGTCGGTAAAGATAAAGCCGCCCATGGTTTTCAAGCTTTTTACTCAAGCCAAGAGCAGCCTGTAATTGATAAAGCGGCTCACAACCAAACACTGATCTTCTATACCGAAAATATGCTCGCCAGTGTCATGGGATCGGCCTCTGCGCGCTTGGTGATCTCCTGTGCTCTCAATGGTCGCGGAATCGCGATTGAAGATGTGGCACAACTAGTTGAAGAGGCCTCTAGTCACCGCACAGAATTTAGTCGCTCAGTGCTGCACAGCGCAATAGAAAATGCCAGTGAAGGGATCTCTGTGATAGACAGAGAGCTCAACTTAGTCGCTTGGAATCAGCACTATTTAAAGCTCTTTAATTATCCAGAGGATCTCGTCTATATCGGCTGTCCAGTCAAACAGCTTATTAAATATAACCTGAGTCATGGCCAGCATTTTAAGCATGATTTAACGCAGCAAGTTGAACGTCGTTTAGCTTATCTACGTCAAGGGAGCCGCCACAGTACAGAGCGACTACAACCCGATGGTAAAACCATCAGGATTGAAGGTAACCCGATACCTGACGGCGGCTTTGTGATGATATTTTCCGATATCACCATGTATCGAGAAGCGGAGAAATTACTAAAAGAAAAGAACTTAGATCTTGAAGCCCGGGTCTATGAACGCACCAAAAAACTGGAGCAAGCAAATCTTAGTCTTGAGCATTCTAATCAAGAGCTAGCAGTCGCACTGCAAAAGGTTGAACAAGCACACCAAAAGAAAAGCCAATACCTCAAGGCGTGTAGTCACGATCTACTGCAACCATTATCAGCCGCAAGATTATTTTCCTCTGCGTTTGTTCAGAATGGTCAACTGTCGAATAAACAAAAACAACAAATGGGTTATATCGACAACTCATTACAGGTTGCCAATGAGCTGCTGCTGGACTTAAACGAAATTTCCCGTATAGAAAGTGGCATCATAGTCCCCGAAATTACCGAGTTTGCCTTGCAAGAGGTGATCGATTCGCTCGTCGATGAGTTTGGTGCTATTGCCGCAACGGAAGATGTAAAATTCAAGCATATTAACACCCAGATTTGGGTCAGCAGTGACAAGGTGCTGCTTAGGCGTATTTTGCAGAACCTCATCAGCAATGCATTTCGGTATGCGGGTAAAGGTAAAATTTTGCTTGGATATCGACGCATCGGAGACTGTATCTCGATTCAAGTCGTTGATGATGGGCCGGGGATCCCTGCAGAAAAACAAGCGGTCATTTTTGAACAATTTACTCGATTGCAGCACTCAGGACATGAAGGTGTTAATGGTCTCGGCTTAGGTCTAAATATTGCGCAGGGTTTAGCCTCTTTGCTATCGCATCAATTAGCACTGTCTTCGACAGTTAATCGCGGTAGCATATTCAGTCTTCAGTTAAAAACCGTTTTAGCAAAAGCAGAGTCCATCGTTAAAGCCCCTGCAGATATCCTTACTCTTAATGGCGTTCATGTACTGTGTGTCGATAATGACCCTAATGTATTAGCGGGGATGGTGGAGTTACTCCAAGGTTGGAAATGCCACGTTTATCAAGCGGCATCAGCGCTACAAGCAAAAGCACAATTTTCAAAACACGCTCATAAAATTGACATTGTATTGATGGACTATCAGCTTGAAGATAATCAAAATGGGTTAGATTTAATGGTCGAGTTGCAACATCAATCAGGCTTACCTATTGCCGCTATTTTGATCACAGCGACGATTGATGAAGCTGTGGTCAATAGAGCCAAGGAGCAAGGCTATGGTTATCTACGCAAGATAATTAAACCTATCGCTCTGCGTGCAGTGATGAGTGCCACGTTAGCAACAAGCTTACGGACAAACTATGCAGCATCCGCAACCACTCATTACAGCAGCGAAGAAGACAATTAAGCCGACATAGGTATGCCGGCTTAATTTGTAATAGAAGATCTTTCCAGCTTAATCTATTAAGCGGTTAGTGAGGTTTTATCGAGTTGCAGTTGACTCATGGCAATCACAGCTTGAGTGCGTGTATGCACCCCTAATTTTAAAAATATTGCACTGGCATGAGCTTTAATGGTGGCTTCTGAAAGCCCCAATTCATAAGCTATTTGTTTATTGAGTAGACCATCAGCAAACATCATTAATATACGATGTTGTCTCGGTGATAAGCTGATGATTTTACTTGTCATACTATCGGCTTCTATTGCTTCAACGTTACTGCAACCCGCAGGCATCCATTGTTGGCCTGCGAGTACTGCTTTAATGGCTTTGACCATCTGTTCAACTGAAGTCGATTTAGGAATAAACCCCGCCGCTCCAAATGACATGCTCTTACCTACCGTGACTTTATCTTCTTGCCCGGAAATCACAACGACCCCCATTTGGGAGTGACAATTACGGATATTGACTAAGGTATTAAAGCCATGAGCTTTTGGAATATTAAGATCGAGTAACAGTAGATCTGCATCTTGTTGCTTTAATAATTCATCGAGCTCTACAATCGTCTCAGCTTCAAATAATCTTACATTATCAAAGTGTGTGGTTAATATGTTGACCAGTGCTTGTCTAAATAATGGATGGTCATCAGCTATTATTATTTTTAGTGGCTGTAACATGTTTGATCCCTCATATGTTCATTTTTTCAGTCTACTCCATTGCCTTTTATTATCAACTTGCCACTATTCCTTTACCCTGCCAACAATTCTTGATTTAACACTTTAATTACAATTAGATAGTCTGATAAGCATATTTAAATCTCATCATTACACCGCAACAACATAGACTTATTAACTAGGTTAACGGTTAAATATTTATGCTAGATACCCTTTAAAAGCTGACTCATACCCTCATTGAAGTAGCGAAATGCACTCTTAATCACATAACAACAATGCTGTAATTCACCGTGGAGAAGTCAACGGCGGTGCTTTCACCTCTAGATAATGCTAAGAAACACCCATCAAACTTACGGCCAAAAAGAAGGTAAAAAGTCGCCGTAACACCTGACTAAGAGGGACCGACGCATCACGACTAAAAGAAACTGGCAGACTAATTTACGGGTAAAGCTTGTACATAAAGCAACTCTCACATATTCTAAATTCAGGGACCGTTTTTGAATAAGTTTTGTTTTTCAATTGATAGGGATCGCCAATTTGTCAGATAAAATTGCATTAGTATTAGGTGGTGGTGGCGCGAGAGCTGCGTATCAAATTGGTGTCCTCAAAGCTATCGTACAGTTTTACCCTCGTAATCACGGGATCCCCTTTAAAATTATCTGCGGTACATCGGCGGGCGCTATAAATGCCACCTCCATGGCTACTCATGCATCCTGTTTTCATTTGGGCGTTCGCAAACTCGAATGGGTTTGGCGTCATATTCATGCAGAGAAAGTCTATCAAGCTTCTATCGGCAGTGTATTAAGTCATTTGGGTAAAATGGCGCTTAAAGGCGTACAAAGTGATGGCGCCTCTCGTAGTGCTGGCAGCCTGTTTAACAGTGAACCACTACGTGGCTTGCTTAGCGACCTGATTAGTTTTGAGCGTATTGGTCGCAATATTAGTAGCGGAGCACTCGATGCCGTTAGCTTAGATACCTCTTGCTACGACACCTCTCGTTCGGTCACATTTTTTCAAGGTAATCCTCTTATAGAGGATTGGCAGCGGGCACGCCGCTGTGGTCAACGCACCCGTTTAAATACGGATCATCTATTGGCAAGTTCCGCTATTCCCTTAGTTTTCCCATCCGTAAGACTCAACCAAGAATATTATGGCGATGGCTCAGTTCACCAGCTAGCCCCCTTGAGCAGTCCGATTCATTTAGGGGCTAACAAAATTATGGTGATCAACTTAGAAAGCCCACATAAAGTGCAACCAAGAGAGCTTGAACACCACCCTAAAACAGCCACCATTGCCGGCCACCTGCTTGATACTATATTTTCAGATACATTGAACAGCGATTTGGAGCGGTTAGAACGGATCAATAGTACTTTGTCACTCATTCCGGAGGAAAGCCGTAAAGGTTTGCCCTTAAAACAGATCGAAACGCTAGTGATTAAACCGAGTGAGGACTTAAGCGCAATTGCCTCTCGTTATTTTCACGATATGCCCTTTGCTATCAAGATGATGATGAAGGCGTTAGGGATCAATGAGCACTCAGATTCAAGTATTGGATCTTATCTGTTATTTGAGCAGAGTTATTGTAGCGCGCTAATTGAACTGGGCTATGAAGATGCAATGTGCCAAATTGACGATATCAAAACGTTTTTTGATATTAAATAGCTTTAGCACTGTCATCTGATTTAGCAACCAACCGCTCGACATTCCCCTATGCTTCACAAAACGGTCCTAGGGGCTATATTAACTTTGAGACTAAACTGACGTTTGATGCTTAAGCAAGATAGTGTCTACGACACTTTGGCCCCAATGTTGGTAAATTTGAACCCCGGGATGAAACCCGTCGACAGCCATCAACTCGGGTTGAAGTTCAGCGCCAAAATCGAGCAATATGAACGGCGCCGTCGTTGCCAACTGAGTTAATTGTTGATTGAACTCATCACAACGCTTACCTAAAAACCAACGTAAAGGTTGCGGCAATGCAGGAAAACCGCCCATAGGCGGAACCTGCGTGAGTATTAATTGACGACACTTCACTGCAACGGTCAGGAACTCAACCAGTTCTAATTGTTTCCGCCGCCACTGCCGAGCAGAAATAGGACTAAGTACATCATTCACCCCGAGTGAGACCACCACAATGTCAAAGTCCAAAGCATGTTCATCATGCTTCTTTTTAAGCATTTTTAGCGTCTGTTCAGTGTTAGCCCCCGACTTTGCCAAGAGCTGCCAAGACACCTTAAAGTGAGCCGATAGTCCAGAGGTCACAGTGCCACTGAGCGCTTGCCGCTGCTTGCTAACACCAACGCCTGCTGCGGCAGAATCACCCAAGAGCAATAACGAAACCTCTGGTCCTGAGCCAAGTTCGCCAACGCGCATCCCTGCAGCCTCCGGTAGTTTAGGGGTGTTTTTTTTAACTAACCGACCTTGAATAAACATAAGCGGCAATAACAGAATAAATATAATGTTGTGCAAAAGTCATCTCCCAGACCGGTGCCTTAAAATCAGCCCTGCAGTAAATAGGCTTCGGCTTTCTCTATTCGTCTTGGTTTTCCAAGCAAAATAAGAATATCACCGGATTTTATCTGCCAGTCTAGCTCAGGGTTTTCCACTTCAGCACCTGCACGCCTAACGGCGCGGAGCTCAACTCGTAGTTTCTCCCATGGGATATCAGCTAATGTTTGCCCAACGGCATTCGCGCCTTTAGGTAATGCCACAGCATGCAGTAACTCCAGTGTAAAGTCTGTTTCTGCTCCTGAGAAAAAGCCATGCAAATATTGATAATGGTTACGACGTTCAGATTCCAAGCGCTTTAAAATTCGGGCTAGCGGCACGCCACATTGATACAGTACCTGTGAGACCAACATTAAGCTCCCTTCCAAGGTCTCAGGAATAACTTGGCTAGCACCTGCTTTTTCAAGCTCTTCCATGCCAGAATCATCACGAGTACGCACTAGAATTTTGGCCTCTGGTGCCAACTGACGACACAGCGGTAATACCTCTTCTAGAATACGTCCACTACTAAAGGTAATAACAATGAGTTTGGCGTGCCGTACATGTGCTTGTTTAAGGATACTGCGCTTACAGACATCACCAAAGTAGACGGGCTCGCCTGCGGTTCTGGCCTCCGAGACTCGTTTGGGATCTAAATCTAGTACGATATAAGGGATCGCTTCGGTTTTCATAAATCTAGCGATCGTTTGCCCAACACGCCCATAGCCTAGGATCAAAACAAGATCGTCAGCCGGATCAACATTAACCACAATAGGTTCACTTTTTTCAGGCTTAGGTTTAAGCCCTTGCAGTACTCTGGCAATATCGACACTGTGACGAACCAACCAAGGAGCAAGCGCCATAGATAACACGGCCACCATCACTAAAGTGGTACTCGTTTTAACGTCAAGCAACTGATAATTAACCGCTAATGCCAATACAACAAAACTAAATTCACCTACTTGCGCTAGGCTCAGCGCGGTCGATACTGAGACTCGAAATGACTCTTTAGCGAGCTTTAACAGTGCAAAGACGACTAAGGCTTTACCTAAAATCACAGTAATAAGCAATAAAATGATCTGCCACCAAAACTGCGCCACAAGCTGGAAGTCGAGCAACATACCGATTGAGATAAAAAACAGTCCCATCAGCAGATCTCTAAAAGGGCGAATATCGGCTTCTAGCTGCCGACGGTACTGGCTTTCACCCAACAACATACCGGCCATAAAGGCGCCTAGTGCCATCGATAAACCTAACCACTGGGTAATGGCGCCAGTAACTAATGCCACTACAAGAGTAGATAACACAAACAACTCGTTTGAACGAGAGCGCGCCACTTCATCAAATAGTCTTGGCAAAGCCCATTTGCCAAAGGCCATTAAAGCAATAAAGGCCAAAATACCTTTTAACAACGCGTAGGCGACATCAGTCAACAGTAATGGCGCACCATCGCTGGCTAAGAGCGGCAATAAAATCAACAAAGGTACTACGGCGATATCTTGAAACAACAGCACACTGACAGAAAGCTCACCATGACGGCGCCGCAGCCATCCTTGCTCATTGAGCAGTTTCAATACTATCGCAGTTGAAGATAACGCAATAGCAGAGCCTACTACTATAGATTCGGTCACACTCAAATTACACAATAAAGCAATGACTATACTCAATGCTGCCGTCACTATAACTTGAGCGCTACCCAAGCCAAATACGGTTCTACGCATCGCCCATAGTCGAGGGACTGAAAACTCCAGACCTAAGCTAAACATCAATAACACCACACCGAGTTCTGCCACTGATTGCATTTGATGTTGTGAAAACCAATGAAACCCGCTTGGACCACTAATAATCCCCGTCACCAAATAGGCCAAAATGGCAGGCAACCCAGCACGCCTAAGGATGGCGATAGAGACAATTGCTACAACCAGCATAAGCAATATTTGGATCAAAAAGCTGTGTTCCATACGTGTAATTCGCTCCTAGGGGGCTGTGATACTTTCGAGCTTTGTTTTTGTTCGGTTATTTATCATAAAGAATAATAGTTGTAGTACAAGGTAAAGCGTTAATAACAGTTCACTTGTGTCAAAGAAGAGAAGCATTAAAGCAACCCGAGGGCCGAGCTTGTTGGCTATTTTATGACGTCATGGCGAACAGTATTGAATAGTTAAGCCGCCTTACTCAAATAGCCTATAAACGGCACCAAAAACAACCATGAAGGATGAGTAACCTCTTGTCAAAATACTGTCACTGCAAAAAAGCTCTGCTAACAAAGAGAGTAACTTAATGACAACTAAAGATAAATAAAGACAAATATTATTAACGAATGTTTCGGCACAATTATTGCTTTATCTAAAATAGCTGATGCTGTTAATTAATTTGGAGTCGAGAACATGGAATTTGGCCTAGCGACCGAGTTTTTTCCTAACGAATATCGTGTACAAGCTGATGTTGAATCAGCCTACGCGTTAGATCTTGATCTCGTCAATATTATCCAGCAACTACACCAACACTTAGATCCGCGGACAGTCTTTGCCTGCTTCGGCAAAATCATGGGGCAATACTTGCCGCTTCACGGCGTGCAGCTCACTTATAAGCAATACCATTTTCATTGGGGACGTCAAGGTGGCTATTCAATTGAACAGCACCTCACGCTAGCTGACACCAGTGTGAAAGTTAACTATAACCTAAAAGCCACTTTGGTGCCGTCGCAGGCTCAGCGCTTAAACCAGCTACAAGGCTTGGTATTACAGCCGTTATTTAATGCTATTCAGTTCCAAGAAATATCCAAGCAAGCCATGTTTGATGCACTAACCAATTTAGGTAATCGCCACTATTACCTTGAGCAGATAAAGAAAGAGATCGCCCGTGCTCAGCGAACCCAGAGCGCTTTTTCTTTAGTGACCTTGGACCTTGATAACTTCAAACGGCTCAATGACCGCTACGGCCATCAACTTGGTGATGAGGCTCTTGTTGCCTTTGCAAAAATGCTAACAAATGTCATTAGAGATACTGACCAAGCCTTTCGAATTGGCGGTGATGAATTTACTATATTGGTTCAAGGGGATGCACAAGCCGCGGCAATTCTTTGTCAGAGAATTCTAATAGCACTAGAAGAGCATGCTGATTTAGCAGGCTACCAAGTCAAAACGAGCTTAGGTATTGCACAGTGGCGGCACAACGATACAGAGCAGAGTTTGTATCAAAAGTCTGATAGCGCTTTATATCAGGCAAAAGCGGCGGGGAGACAATGTTATAGTGTTTTTCAGCCCCAAGACTCATAAATTGCATCACTACTGCAACAATGGAGCATTAGCTTACCTCAGGGAGTATTTAGCAAGTTAACCTTTAAAGTTGATGCCTGTTTCATTTTCAGCACAAAGAAAAGCTTTCTCATTCCAATAGCCTATCGCACAGACCAATTTTCCGTTATAACACAATAATGGGACATGAGATCTTGTCCACGGTGGCACTTCAAATTCTTGCCAAAGTTTCTTTAGCTCTCTACCTTTACTGCGATATTGTGGTTGGCAACGTGTGCTTCCCGGCAAGGAAAACTCAATAGTCACCTTTTCGTCAGCACGGGGGAAACGCACTCCGGCATTAATGGCTAAGGTTGCTTGAATAAGCTTATTATGACCATAGTTCAGCCCCACTTCTAACAGCTCATCGAGTGAAGATACTGCGATATTGGCCGAGTGTGCTGACGCCGTCATCGGCAAAAAGTATCCAGTGCCTTTAAAGCGTTTTATCAACACATCGGTTAATTTTATCTCTATATTTGCGTCGACTTTAGCATCAAGTAACTGTGCAATAATTTGCTCGGCTTGTACTTTTGACGGCGGAGCAAACCCCAAAAAATCCATGTGACCACGCAGCAGTAATGCTTGCCACGCTTTGGAGTATTGCGCTAAAGCGGCAAGGTTTATAACACATTCGCCGCCCAGCTTTGTTTGAATTCGCGGTAATCGCGCAGCCAGCTCTTCATCAATAACGCTTTGCTGCATTGCGCACAGTTCAGCACTACGGCTCGCTGTGGCAGCAATGGCGCTCCAGCGCTGCTTTAACGTGGGAATGATTGATTGACGCAAAAAGTTTCTGTCATACTTTTCATCAAAATTACTCTCATCTTGAATATGACGAATGTCCCGTGTTTTAGCATACGCTTCAACATCACTTTTACTTAAATCGAGCAACGGCCGAATAAGCCACTTATCGTTATCGAGAGATTGTACTTTCCCCATCGCCGACAAACCTTTAGGGCCGAGTCCTCGCTTTAACGCTAATAAAATAGTTTCGAGTTGGTCATCTTGGTGATGCGCTGTCATCAAGATATCTGCTGCACACATCTGCGCTAATAAAGCCTCATAACGCACAGAGCGAGCTTCGGCCTCGACACTGGTTCTTGGCGCAAGCTTGACCTTTACGCGCGCTATAGTACACGGAAGTTGATATATCTCAGCTTGTGCTTGGCAATGTAAAACCCATTCATCTGCATTGACACTCAGTCCATGATGCACATGCACTAACTGACAATCGAACTGAGGATGCAGCTTGGCAAACTCAGCTAATCCATGGGCTAAAATTTCTGAATCTACGCCGCCACTATAAGCAAGTACCAGTTTACGCGGCGCAGCTGACGCCGCGATAACAGGCAAGGCATCTACACAATGACCAATGAGCTGAGCAATATTCATGACTAAAAAACAATCCTGACTTTGTCTGAGCCTGTTAATGACTCAAGCGCTAGCATCAAATCATCCGTTGGATTCACGCGCCACTCATCACCCAGCGTAAACTGCGCTTTAGTTTCTGGCTGAGCATAATTAATCAGCACCGGCACAGCGCCATTTTTCCAAGGCTCGACGGCTAATTGGAAACGGTTCAACCATTCGGCGTTAATATCCTCTGACTGTAGGTCAACTTCTACCGCATTGGCAAAATGACTACGAGCTTCACCGATATCGATAATATTACGCGCCGTCATACGGTTGCCACCGGCAAAATCATCAAAGCTAACTTCACCTTCAATGATCAGAATCCGGTCTTTCTCAAGCAGATGATTATACTTCTCAAACGCCTCAGTAAACAGCATGACCTCTAGACGGGCACTCTTATCATCGAGGGTCACTAAGCCCATTTTAGAGCCACGCTTGGTCATCATCACTCGCGTTGCAACGACCAGACCTGCGGCCTTCATTGTTTTACCACGTTCCGTTGGATGTACGTCTTTCAAACGTCCAGAAGTGTAATGCTTAAGCTCTTTAAGGTATTGATTAATCGGGTGCCCGGTTAAATACAAGCCCAATGTGTCGCGCTCACCCTCCAACCACACTTTTTCAGGCCATGGGGTGCATGCAACAAATTGCTGCTTGTCATCTTCAGGTTCACTATTGAGCAATCCAAACATATCATGCTGGCCTAATGCTTCAGCTTTTGCATGTTGGTCAGCTGCCCGTATTGCCTCTGGCAACGTTGCGACTAATGAGGCCCTGTGCGCCCCTAAATTATCGAGCGCACCTGCACAAATCAGCTTTTCGATGACGCGGCGATTGAGTTTTTTGAGATCTATTCGCGCACAAAAATCAAATAGGTCGGTAAATGGGCCGTCTTTTCGCGCAGCTAAAATAGAATCAACAGGGCCTTCACCAACCCCTTTAACCGCGCCGATACCGTAAACAATATTGAGGTCATCATCGACGGTAAATTTAAATAAGCCCTTATTCACATCAGGTGGAATAAGCGGTATGCCCATACGCTCACATTCATCAACCAAAATCACAATCTTGTCGGTGTTATCCATATCTGCTGACATTACCGCCGCTAAAAACTGTGCTGGGTAATGGGTCTTTAGCCAAAGCGTTTGATAGGATACTAATGCGTAAGCGGCTGAGTGTGATTTGTTGAAACCGTAACCGGCGAACTTTTCCACCAAGTCGAAGATCTTCATCGATAGCGGACCATCGACACCGTTATTAATCGAACCCTCTTCGAATGTTCCGCGCTGCTTGGCCATCTCTTCAGGCTTTTTCTTACCCATCGCACGACGCAACATATCCGCGCCGCCGAGGGTGTAGCCTGCAAGCACCTGTGCTATCTGCATCACCTGCTCTTGATACAAAATAATACCGTAGGTTGGCGATAGCAGCTCTCTTAACGATTCATGCTGATACTCAGCATCTGGATAAGAAACCTCTTCTCGGCCGTGCTTACGTTCAATAAAGTTGTCTACCATGCCTGATTGCAAAGGTCCGGGTCTAAACAGCGCTACCAGTGCAATCATGTCTTCAAAACAATCAGGCTGAAGACGTTTGATCAAATCTTTCATACCACGAGATTCCAACTGGAAAACCGCTGTGGTTTCATACTTTTGCAGTAACTTAAAACATTTAGGGTCGGTGAGCGGTATTGACTCAATGCGAATGTGTTCTTCACCGGTTTTATCTTTAACGCTGTTCACCATCTTTAACGCCCAATCAATAATGGTGAGCGTTCTTAAACCCAAGAAATCAAATTTAACCAGACCAGCGGTTTCAACATCATTTTTATCGAATTGGGTAACTGGGTTAAGGCCTTCTGAATCACAATAGATAGGCGAGAAATCAGTAATTTTGGTGGGTGCGATAACCACACCACCGGCGTGCTTACCGGCGTTACGTGTCACGCCCTCTAGAATACGGCACATATCGATGAGATCTTTGACCTCTTCACTGCCGTCATACGACTCTTGCAACGCAGGTTCAACTTCAAATGCTTTAGCCAGTGTCATACCTGGTTCTGCAGGCACCATTTTAGAAATACGATCGACAAATCCATAGGGATGACCCAATACACGACCCACATCTCGAATAACCGCTTTTGCCGCCATAGTACCGAACGTAATAATCTGCGACACAGCGTCACGACCATAAAGTTCGGCCACATGGTCTATCACTTCATCACGTCTATCCATACAGAAATCGACGTCGAAATCTGGCATTGAGACACGTTCAGGGTTAAGAAATCGCTCAAACAGCAAATCGTATTCAAGCGGATCCAAATCGGTAATTTTAAGCGCGTAAGCCACTAATGACCCGGCACCAGAACCACGGCCAGGACCAATTGGGATGTCCTGATCTTTTCCCCATTGGATAAACTCCATAACAATAAGGAAGTAACCCGGAAAGCCCATTTCGTTAATCACTTTAAGTTCGATTTCTAAACGTTCATCGTACTCGGGACGCTTTTCAGCTCTGACTGCAGGGTCTGGAAATAAAAACGCCAAGCGGGCTTCTAAACCTTTTTCTGAAACATCAACCAAAAAGGCTTCAATCGACAAATCACCGGTGGGGAAGTTAGGCAAGAAGTACTCATTTAAACGTACCGTTACGCTACAACGCTTGGCTATCTCAACGGTATTTTGTATCGCTTCAGGGATATCGTCGAACAGTTCACACATCTCCTCACTACTTTTAAAATACTGCTGGTCACTGTATTTTTTCGGTCGTCTAGGATCGGCTAGCGTGAAACCATCAGAAATCGCGACGCGAATTTCATGTGCTTCAAACTGTTCAGGTTTATTAAAAACCACTTGGTTAGTGGCAACCACTGGCAGGTCTTTTTCTTGCGCAAGTTGAACCGCCAGATGCAAGTAACGCTCTTCATCTGGGCGTCCAGTACGCAATAACTCAAGATAATAACGGTCTGGAAAATGTGTTTGATAAAACTCAACTGATGACGCTACCTGGCCAGGATTCTCTTTTAAAAGGGCACGACCCACATCCCCCTGACGTCCACCAGACAGTAAAATAAGGCCATCATTATATTTAGCTAACCACTCTTGGTCGATAACGGCTTTATCTTTAATATGGCCGCGAAGATAAGCATCGCTGATCAGCAAGGTTAAGCTGGAGTAGCCTTCGTTATTCATCGCTATCGCGGTAATAGAACAGAGTTCATCAAAACCGGGGACTTGTACCCAAAAATCGGTACCGATAATGGGTTTGATGCCAGCACCATGACAACCGCCATAGAACTTAACCAACCCACACATGTTGGTCTGATCGGTTAACGCGACCGCAGGCATTCCCAACTCGCTTGCTTTAGCAAGAATAGGCTTAACCTTAGACAGCCCATCAGACATTGAATAGTCACTGTGGACGCGCAAATGCACAAAACGAGGATCAGACATAGTGGGAGTATCTTTCTTTTAGGTAGATGACAACAAATAATGAATCTAACAGAGTAGAACAAGGGCTAGCAGCAAACAAGTTAAACTACCAACCCAGTAAGCAGATGAACGACTTTTTAACTATTTATTACATTGCTTCACGAACAGGTCGGAAACTCTTACGGTGTTCCGCTAACACGCCATGTTTGGCTAAAGCCTCAAAATGCACCTTCGTTGGATAACCTTTGTGCTTTTCAAAGCCATATTCTGGATGTTGAGCAGCGAGCACTTCCATCTCTCGATCGCGCACAACTTTTGCAATGATAGATGCTGCACTTATTGCATCAATAAGGCCATCACCCTTGATGATGGCGTGGCTCTGCACACCAAAATCTGGCGTACGATTACCATCAACTAACACTGAAGAGGGTTTAATCGTTAGCCCTGCTACAGCACGCTGCATTGCCAACATGGTTGCGTGTAAGATATTAAGCTCATCTATCTCAACAGGTGATGCTGAACCGATAGAGATACTTAACGCTTTTTGCTGGATCTCAACGAACAACAACTCACGCTTTTTCTCTGATAACTTTTTAGAATCGTTAAGCCCTGTGATTGGGTTATTAGGATCGAGTATTACAGCCGCAGTCACAACATTACCCACTAATGGACCACGACCCACTTCATCGACCCCAGCGTACTGCCCAATACAGAGTTGGGTGATCTGCTCAGGGGTAATATCTTTTATAACAGCCATTATTTTGGCTCCTCAACTAATTCAACTGTCTCAATTAATTTAATCACCGCATCAGCTGCGCGAGCGCTAGCATCGCGTCTTATCGACTTGTGCATCGCCATAAATCGATCATGTAATGGGGTAAAATCGCTATCAAGTTGCAAAGACACGGCATCTGCAATTTTCTCGGGAGTACAATCAGCTTGAATAAGCTCTTCAACGACATCTTCATCAGCGAGTAAATTAGGCAGCGAATAACGCTTTGTTAGCATCATTCCTTTGGCGATTTTATAGGTAATAGGGCTGACACGATAAGCGACAACCATAGGCCTTTTAACTAACATAGCTTCGAGTGTTGCAGTGCCAGAAGCCAGTAAAATACAATCTGCTGCAGCCATCACCTCTCGAGAATGACCTTCAATTAAATCGATCTCTAGATCCGGCGCATGAATGCTCAATGCTAATTCAAACTGCTCTCGTCGTTTTTGGTTGACAAGAGGCGTGACAAATTTAAGATCCGGATAACGCTGCTTAATTAAATTTGCAGCTTTAACAAAAGGTTCAGCAAGTTGTTTAAGCTCTCCGCCACGACTGCCTGGTAATACGGCTAAGTATTCTGCGGTCTGATCCAGTCCAAGCAAGATTCTCGCCTCAGTTTTACTGCTTTCTAGTGCAATATCATCAGCAAGTGTATGACCCACAAACGTACAAGGAACGTCATGTTGATCATAGAAGGCTTTTTCAAATGGCAGCAATGACAACACCATATCGGTGGCCTTGGCGATTTTGAAAATCCGTTTTGGTCGCCACGCCCATACAGACGGGCTGACATAATGAACGGTTTTAAGACCACGCTGTTTAAGCTTTAACTCAAGGCCGATATTAAAATCCGGGGCATCGATACCAATAAAACAGTCAGGTTGGATCTGCATCAACTCATCAATTAACGTCGCCCGCACTTTAAGAAGCCTGGGTAGACGTGACAGCACTTCAACAATCCCCATGACCGCTAACTCTTCATAAGAAAAAAGAGATTCAAAGCCTAATGCATCCATACGCGGACCACCGATCCCAACAAATCGTGCATCTGGATAGCTTTTTTGAAGCGCCTTAATCAAGCCAGCACCAAGGATATCACCCGAGATTTCTCCGGCGACCATGGCAAATATACGAGGAGTGTTTAT
>NZ_PJBM01000130.1:0-46388 GCF_002836075.1 Shewanella sp. GutDb-MelDb
TAAGAGCGTTGACTACTTCCCTTGAACTCAAGTGCCTTATTACGCGCAAAGTCGATTAGGAAAGTCATGTTTCGGTTCAGCTTTTTAACATGCAGCGCTTCTTTCCCAGTGGTAATACTTGCAGCGAGTTGATGTTGGTTATTACGTTTCAAAGCAAGCACTTCGTCACGTATAGATTTCCATTCAACAAAGGATTTATAGGCGACATTAATCTGTTCTTTATCCCCAAGAAAACGTTGTTTGATTAATTCGAAATGTCGATACACTTCTTGTTCATGTTGATCGACTTGCGAGATGGCTGCGTCTAATTCATCTTTGTTTCTAGCTAACACCGCATCCTTCATATAACGGTGCATAGCAAGGATATCGCCATTGGCTTCTAATACCGCGATACTGACAGAAAAGGGATGCTGGTACATTTTATGATTGAGTTCAGCAAGCTCTTTGTTTTCATCTACCGCCATGAAAACGAATAGCATCATCAACAGAACCATGATTGCAAATCCTACAAGAATGACCCGTGTAGAGTATTTACTTTGTGATAGTCCAACGTTACCCATGCACATCCTGTTGTTGATTTGATTAGATTAGTTTGTTTTTATCAACGGCTAATATATGTATTCTAGGATAAATTATTAGGATGTGAGTTTTGTTTGATGTAATGCAGAGGATTTATAGGGGAGCAAAAAGTAACTGACGAAATATTCTGGCCTATTCGGCCTATATATCTAGAACCCGAAGGTGCATTGGGAGGGGTTTAATAAACGCTTGCTGTGACCCGACAGTGACAGGCTCAGAGGAGCTACTCGCAAGATGAACTGTAGTGATTAAGTTCGATAAGCCCTTCAATTATGATGCCGTGATAACGGGCTTTAATTAATTGATAATCCATCGTTGGCGCAAAGTAGTAAGTCACCTCTTCGGCACCAGACTGCTTAACCGGGATTAAGGTTAACTCGCCCCAAGGTGCGATGTTTACGGTTTGCGGGTCCTCAACATAAAGTTGATAAGGCTCTATTGCATCTGAAGCTTGTCTGATTAATGCAAATTGTGTGCGGCCTTGGAGCAAGTACTGACGAATTTGAATCGCTAAAGTGTCCACGTCCCGCAAAGGGAGATGAGCAGAGGTATAGTTGGTGATATCACCATCAATATCGACCCGAGATTGACGGCCGTTATGGCTAAAAGAAACCTGCATGTCTCTCGCCCTAAACCCGGTCACTTTTTGATGAAACTTGTCGGTTATCCACTCATTAGTTTTATTGGACCAAGACAACTCAGCCCGCTGTTGATATTGAGTGCCAATGCCTAAAATACTGGCTTCACTTTTTGAGGTTACCACCGCAGTGTTACCCAACCAAGTCTCGGTTCGGGCCATTGTTCCAGTATGAATACCACTGAGGTAAATATCGTAATCTGAACTACGGTTACACTGTTCTTTTACAGGGACTTGTTGATCCATCTTTGACTGACTAGCGAACACGTTATTAACGAGGGCAAGCGTTAACGCTAGCCCCAAATAACACGTGTTCATCGTCAATGAAACTACTCTAGTCAAAATCAAAAGACTTCGTTCACATTGAGGTAGAAGTTAGTTTCGTTCTCGCCGACACCAATATCAAGACGCAAATTGATATTGTCTTTGATTTTAAAGCGGAAGCCTGTGCCATAAGAGGTCATTAGCTCCTCGTTAAGATCGCTCACCTTTGATGCTACGCTACCCACACCGCCCCAAAAAACCATGCCATAACGCTGGAAAATCGGTAAACGATATTCAACTTGGCCCATCATCATCTGCTTGTCGCGGTAGCGCCCTTTAATATAACCACGCATTGCACTTGAACCGCCTAAATCTGGCAACATGTTCCAAGGTACATCGCCCTCGGTGAACTGCCCTTGCACTTGCCATGCAATCAGCCCTGGCGCAGAGCTAAGTAGCGATGTTGAACTCAAATCAATGTAGTTTGCTAGCTCAAGGTTATAGGTTGAAAACGTCGAATATTCACTGTTCTGGTAAAGACCTGCATCGATTTGGAACAACCAACCCTTAGTCGCATTTAAGCGATAATCTCGTGAATCATAGATACTGGTAACGACGATACCCGAGCTAAAATTACTCGGTAAAAGAGTGTCTGCATCTACTGGTACGCCAGTTTCGACTAACTCTAATTTGTCAGCACTGGCATAAGTGAAGTCAGCCCCAACCCCTAGAAAATAATTATCGGCGACTTCTGTCATCCAGCGAGGTTTGAAACTGTATAACTGCTCTTCAAATTCATGATGATTCGCGTCGACATTGCCGTCATCAATACCTTGGCCATAATAAACTGACGCTTCATTATGTAGCTCTAGCCCGAGTAATAAACGCTGTTTGCCACCATTGAAAAAAGTCATGTTTTCAACTTCAACGCCGTAAGAGTTGTTCATTGAAACAAATGAATTTAATACTAACGACGACGGTTGCTCTTCATTCGATGCACCGTCAGTTTTATACAAACCGACCATCAACAGACCAACACCAAACTTCTTCTCGGGTGTGTAATACGCGGTTGGTAGATAACTCATATCAATGGGTTTGCTGTCATCGAACTCACCGTCGGCACCAAAAACGGACAAAATGTTATCGACCCAGGTCGGTTCCATGTTCTCAGGAGTTTCAAACAGAGGTTCAACAGCGACAGCCACATTGGAAAAGGCAAATAAGGTTAGCAGTAAAATCCGTTTCATAAGTACTCGAATCAATAATGAAGAATTATGGGCATAAGGCGGACGCAATGCTGTTTGCAAAAGAGATTAGGTAAGGCCAGCTTGCACTTTTCCCCCTTACTTTTGCTACTTTTACTTTGGTTTCATTCGAACCGCATAACGACCTTTCAGGCAGTCAATCGACTTGCCGAGCGCATTCTACCACTACCGCTATTTTCAACCATTACTTTTTTAGCTTAGGGGTTATTCCAATACAGATATGTGAGTTGTTGCTTGGGGAAAAATGGCATGCTCTGCGATGACATAGAACAAAGTTGACTCTGGGCTCTCTTCCTCTAAAAAGAGAGCCCTATTATCTCAATAGCTTCGACAAAACAGAACTACTCTGGAACCGTACGAAACTCTAAAATATCACCAGGCTGGCACTTCAGATAATTACAGATGCTCGCCAATGTTTCAAACCTAACCCCTTTGACCTTGCCTCTTTTTAGTAGAGAGAGATTGGCTTCAGTGATACCTATCGCTTTAGCGAGCTCTTTAGAACTCACCTTTCGTACCGCCATCATTACATCTAAATTAACTATAATTTCCATGGCTTAAATAAACTCTTTGTTTTCAGCTTCGATTTCTCTAGCGGCTTTAAGCAAATAGACAATAATCAACATCAGTAAGATTGTCGTAATATTGCCAAAATCTAACGGTAACTCGATGTGAGTTTTATCGAAGAAAGATTTATGGTAATAACCCGTCAGCAGATGTTGAACGATTTCAAGTGCAAAATCAGCCAGCTTTATCCATATCAACCACAAATAACAGCGCATGGCATTGTGTCCAAAAAAATGACCTTGATGATAAAAACCTAGCAATTTTTGCAGCCAATACACCCCAACTAAAAACATGATAAATAGCGGCGCCTGAATCGCTAATAACACCTGTCTACTCGCCCGCTCATCCCACCATAACTCGGTAAACAGCATACTAGTTGAAAAGCGAATATCTCCTTGAATAAAATAGCCATAGCCAAGGTAAATCAATATAGACACGGCACCAAAAATAACTGCGATTCTAAAAAAACCACTGATCTGCATCAGCTTCTGCATATTGGAATTCATAACCTTTTGTAGACCTCAACTTAAATGACCTGCCAATTATATAAGACAACAACATTTGATTGCAAAATAATATTTAATTATCGTTTTACAATAATTATTTTATGTAATAGGCTAATTAGCATTCAGGATAATGAAAGATTAGCATTGCTGTCAGCCATAGCGTTGTCGTAAAGGATAAAAATATGATCACCAATAAAGTCTTACCCAGTCTTTTAGCTACTGCACTCGCTTGCAGCTTATTTGTCACTGGGTGCTCCCAAACACCTAAAGTGTCGTCTGTAGAAACAGTGCAACAGCAAAGTCCACTCATTCCGCTTGAATCCTTCTTTAGTGAGCAGAACATCACTCACCTCAACACCTCTAACGATGGTCAATGGATGGCGTTTCTAAAGGAGTATCAAGGAGTCAAAAATATTTACTTGCTACCAGCAGGCGCCAAACTTGAAGAGGCCGTTGCAATTACTGATTCCAAAGAGCCAATCAATGAGTTTAGGTGGTCAACTTCAGGAAATAGCATATTCTTTTTAAGTGATAATGGCGGTAACGAAAATACCCAAATCTACATGCTAACACTCGATTTAACTCACGATACCCCCAAAGCAACCACAACCGCGCTGACTCACAATAATGAAGTCACATATCAGATTATTGAGCAGCCCAAAGAAACCCCCAACAACTTAGTGCTGCTATCAAACCAGGATAATCCTCAACAACTTGATGTTTACCGTTTAGATGTAACAAACGGTTCAATAAGTAATGTTTTTTCAAACACGTATGGTTTCAATAATATACAGACCAACAAACAGGGGATCCCTGTTTTAGGTGTCAGCAGCAATCCAGATAACACCACTAGTCTGTATGCCAAGGTCGATACCCAATGGAAAGTGTTAATAACGACTGAGTTTGGTGAAGATATTGATTTACTGCAGTTTGATGAAGATAGCAACGTCGCCTATATTCGCGCCAATATACAGGGACGAGACAAACAAGAGTTGCTCAGTTTAGACATAGCCACTGGGAAATTGACGACGCTGCATACCGATCCAGAAAATGAATCTGACGTCGAAGACGTCTTGTTTGACGACAGTGGCAAACCGATTGCGGTTAGCTACTACGGCGGCCGCCTGCGCACCTATCCATTAAGCCAATCATTTGCTCAACATTGGGAAAATATTAACGCATATTTTGCACAGGATGTAGAAATAACCATAGCAGAACGCAATGAAGAGTCTGGTTTATGGCAGCTGCATGTCGCCAGTGATATCGATATGGGTAATGACTATCGCTACAATGCAAATACTGGAAAAATCAGTCTATTGCTCAAGCAGCAACCAGCGATCGATCCCGCGCTATTAGCAAAACGTCAGTCCATTTTCTACGTAGCAAGAGACGGTGTAAAAATACAAGCCTATTTGACTCTCCCAAAAGGGCAAAACAAAAACCTTCCAACGATTATCTTGCCCCATGGTGGTCCATGGGCACGAGATTATTGGACCTTGAGTTCAGGTTACTTTAATCCAATTGCTCAACTATTGGCTAACCGAGGTTATGCTGTATTACAGCCGAATTTCCGAGCATCTACAGGGTTTGGTAAACGTTTTCTCAATCTTGGCAATAAAAACTGGGGCACTGGCAGCATGCAAGATGATCTTACTGACGGTGCTAACTATCTCATCGACCAAGGGATTGCTGACAAACAACGTTTAGGGATCATGGGCGCTTCATACGGTGGCTACGCTGCGCTAGCAGGTGCCACATTCACACCCGATCTCTATAAAGCTGTTATCTCTTACGTTGGCCCCTCAAGCTTAATCACATTAATGGAGTCATTCCCGCCACATTTCCGTCCCTATCTTGGGCAATTTTATAGTGCGGTAGGCGACCCAGAAATCGAGATGGATCGTAAAGATATGCAGTCTCGTTCACCCATAAACTTTGTCGATAACATTAAGGCGCCATTGATGTTGGTTCAGGGAGCAAATGATCCTCGAGTCACTCAAGTTGAGTCCGATAATATTGCTAAAGCAATGAACAAAAGAGGCTTGCCTGTTGAGTACATCTTGGCAAAAGATGAAGGCCATGGTTTTCAAAAAAGAGATAATAAGCTTGCTTATATTGTCGCAATGGAACAATTTTTTGCCTTGCATTTAGGTGGACGCCAAGACAATACGGTCCCTGCCAACCTCTCTAACCACTTAGCCACACTTAAAGTGGATGTGCCAAGCCTTTAATTGAAAGCAGTGCTATAAACACAGTTAGAGACCTTAAATTGACCGAAGAGTAATCACTCTTCGGTTTTTTATTAAACATAGCCACTTAACTTTCCAAGCACTATTTAATACTTCAATAACTATTATTTAGCTAAGAGATTAATCTATTGTGGATACATTGGTTATTGTTGAGAGAAAAGCGGCAAGCTGTGCAATACCGTGGGATAAAGCTTACTCAGCACCCTCTTTCATTACGCGGGTTTAGCCAGCAGATGGTAACGTTTGGCTATCGTGATAAAGATGAGCCTGAGTAAATCTTACTCAGGCTTCCATTATCAGCCCTGTAGCCACAGTATGAGATCATTAGCATTTTTCACAGCAAACTGCCTTTTAACTAGCTTTCCAGCAGGATCAAAAAGGAATAGTTCAGCTGAACCCGCTCGATATTTTGCGATAAATTGATCGCCCTCTGGCGTGCCAATACTGGCGAGAAGAAACAACGCATTATCGCCCAGATGCATACGAGCCTCATTCATTTGTGTGGTCTGGCTATGACTCAGTGTCAGGTTAGGATCATAGACAAACACCAATGCAGGTAAGCCTGTACCTATTTGTTCGTGGGTGGTTTTAAAACCTTTTGGCATTACCATCAACAACAACCAAACCACTACCACGATTGATGCAATGACCCCAATAAAAACCAAAGGCTTACGCCGAGTCGAGTGTGAATTTTGTGTATCCATGCTAACTATTCTCTCTTTTAACTGTTGAAATACATGACAAAGCAATCAATTGTAATAAACAAAACTGAAACGTATATTAAAAACGCTAGCGACAGACTGAGTTATCTCAACCTCATAATCGAGTTGGCCAACCCCTTAGGCTGGTTTTCATTTTGACCTATGGAAGCTACTGAGCTAAATCAATCAAGCTTAGAAAAATTGATTGCTCTCCCCCTTTTTTCAAATCAACCGCAACTAGTGTTAACACAAGGTTAACATTTATCGTATGATAGTTTTCAAGCTCATTCCAGCTAAAAACAATAAAGGGAAGGCCACAAAGATGGTAAATAAGAATAAAGAGTTCATGACCTTAACCAAACAAAAATTAAAATCCTCTTTGCAGTTATCCTTAGCAGCGGCAATAGCAATGACCCTGAGCTTGCCGACTCTCGCACAAGATACGCTGTTAATAGCAGATGCTTACGTCGATGTTGCAGCAGGTAAAACCATTAAAGACGTTGCTATAGTGATTAGCGACAACCAGATAAGCCAAGTCACCAAACAATCAAAAATCCCGACTAATAATGATTATAAACTCGTCGACCTAAGTGGAAAAACCCTACTCCCAGGCGTCATGGATATGCATGTGCACCTATCGGGTGATGCAGAGGATAACTTTCTAGCAGCCCAGAATTATTCCATTCCACGTCAAACCGTTAAAGCGGTAAAGAATGCCGAAAAAACCCTAATGGCAGGCTTTACGACAGTGCGAGACCTAGGCGCTTCAGGCTACGCAGTGATCGCTACCCGCGACGGCATCAACGCTGGTGAAATTCCTGGACCGAGAATTTGGGCTGTAGGCCATGCTATTAGTATTACCGGCGGACATTGTGACGATAACTTCTCATCTCCAGAAAAGAAGGCCAAGGCACAAGGGGTCGCCGACGGACCTTGGGCTGTACGCGCTAAAGTCCGAGAAAATATAAAGTACGGCGCCAATGCCATTAAAGTATGTGCCACTGGCGGAGTCTTTTCTAAAGGAACCAAGGTGGGAGTTCAACAGTTAACCTACGAAGAGATAAAGTCTGCCGTTGATGAAGCCCATATGCGTGGACTCGTCATTGCAGCCCACGCCCACGGAACCAGTGGCATTAAGGCATCAATCAGAGCTGGTATCGACAGCGTCGAGCATTGCAGCTTTATGGATGATGAAGCGATCGACATGGCGATAGAAGCGGGTACTTACCTATCTTGTGATATCTACAATACTGAATATACCCTCGCCTTTGGCGCCGCCAACGGTGTGCCAGAAGAGAACATCAACAAAGAAAAGCTGGTATCACAAGCGCAGCGTGACAGCTTTAGAAAAGCGGTCAAAGCAGGTGCAAATATGGTGTTTGGCTCAGATGCTGCTATCTACCCTCATGGTGATAACGGCAATCAGTTCTCACGTATGGTTAAATTTGGTATGACCCCAGCCCAAGCTTTACAAGCAGCAACGATTAACAGTGCCGCTTTGCTTAAACAAAACAACTTGGGACAAATAAAAGTAGGATTTTTAGCAGATATCATCGCCGTAGAGGGGGATCCGCTAAAGAATATCAGCTTAATGGAAAACGTGACTTTCGTGATGAAAGATGGACAAATCTTTAAGTCCTTAGCCAGCGAATAAACTTTCATTGCCCGCAAACAAGTAAGCAGGATGAGCCATGTCATCCTGCTTCCCCCCTCTTTCATTCGAAGTTACAGATTTATTTTCATCAGCATTAAGCAAAAACTATAGGTTAACCCGCTGCAAGTATTGAGTAGCCAAACTCTTTACGCTGCAATTCGCCCATTAATTAGTACTAAAGCCTTTACCCAAAAAGCCGATAAACAATTATCTTATACCAATTGCATTAAGTACCTGTTCATTCAGTTGGAATTCAAAGCGCTGAAGGCAAGCCGGAAACATGAAGCTAATAGTGATTCTATCTCGAGTGTTTTCGACGCAGCATACAGCGCTTTGAAACCCACCCGACGTGAAGCACTCACGCATTCCACTTCCGCATTGCATTGGCTCACAAGGGAATAACCATTCTCTCGTCAATGCGCTTTGAAACGAAAAGCGTGAGCGCTTCTGAATTGACGAAATACTTAATGCAACTGGTATTATTATGCAAGGAATAGCAATGAACGTTTCCGGCTTAGGTATAGGATCAGCATCTTCGGTCACTCAAAACATGAAACAAGCAGAGATCAAGGTAAGATCTGATATCGCTCCACAAGCAATATCGACCTCCCCAGTTGCTGGATCAGATACAGTGTCTATTTCAGATGCAGCGCAAAAAAAGCTGTCGACTGAACTTGGCATGGCCATGAACAAAAACTCTGCCACCACAAAAGCGCAAGAACAAAAAAGTGAAGAACTAGATACGCGTACCGATATAGAGAAAAAAATCGATAAACTTAAAGAAGAGATAAAAGAGTTACAACAGGAGCGACAAGCACTTGCGGGTGATAAATCAGCGGGCGCTGATGAGAAACGCAAAGAGATCGATAATAGAATGATGATGCTCAGTGCACAGATAACCACCCTGCTGAAAGCACAGAAAGAGGAAGCCGAAGCGGCCTCTAAGTAACCTATAGAAATTGTCTGCCTAGCTCATTTTGCACCAAAATAAGCTAGGCTCACGATAAACGTACACTGAGTACATATAGAGATTAAAGTTGAGGCCAGTGCTGCAGGCTTGCTCTGCAACACTGCTTAAAGCGTATTAACTTTCTCTTAAAGCGTTGAACTGTTCCAGTAATGAACGTTGTTCTTCAGTGAGATCCTGCGGAATTTCCACCTTAATTTGCACAAACAAATCACCGGTTTCTCCTTTACGATCCGTAACACCTTTACCCTTTATCTTGAACTTTCGACCATGTTGAGTCCCAGCGGGCACTTTAAGCTTAAAGCGCTTATCCAATACGTTGACTTCAATCTCGCCACCCAGTGCCACCGTCACCATATCGACAGCCTTGGTGTAAATAAGATCGTTCTCTTCACGTTCAAGAAAAGCATGAGCGCGGGTGGCGATCGTTAGAAATAGATCACCAGCAGCTCCACCATGTATTCCTGCACTCCCCTTGCCGGTGAAGCGTATTTTCTCACCGTCTTTAATACCCGCAGGGATCTTAACTTTTATTTTTTTATTTTCGCCATTAACCGGTAGTTCAACGACTTTTTCAGCACCTTGCACTGCATCAACAAAGTCTACAGTGAACACAAACTCTTTATCTTGCCCTTTTTGAGTTCGGCTTCGCCCTCTTGATTGAGAAAACATACTTTCAAAATCATTTGCATCAAAGCTGTGACCACCAAAGCCACGTTCTCGCTGACTAAACCCGGCACCAAACATATCGTTAAACCCGCCTTGGCTATAACGTTGTCCATCCTGGCCATTGTTTACATACGCATCATGACCAAAATCATCATATTTCTGGCGCTTGTCAGCATCAGTCAGTACTTCATAGGCTTCTTTAGCATTTTTAAAATTTGTTTCTGACACAGAATCATCAGGATTTTTATCGGGATGGTACTTCATCGCTAGCTTTTTATAGGCTTTTTTTATCTCTTGATTTGAGGAGGCCTTTGAAACACCTAGCACGCTGTAATAATCTTGTTTAGACACGCTAAACCCTCACTAATGTGTATCTCAAAAAAAGGGCCATGAGTTCTCTCTTATCGCCCTAAATATTAACAAGCTTATGTGTTCAAGTGACTATTGAGTCCAATCTTGTCTTGTTTAACCATTGTAATGCTATTTCATTATTTAAACTCGCCATCTACACATTCTCACGAAAATATTTATCCCCAGCCACTGTAATCGATGGCTTAAAAGACCAAGTCATTTGTCAGCAAGCAAAGTTTTATCACCAATATTGCCCCAACATTAAAATGGACGGCAACAATGATGGCACCCTCAGTGAAAGACAGTGGTGTAATTAGCATTTAAAGGAGCGGAATCAAACCCCGTTTGTTCATAAGCTAAAAGAAGACATAAAAGAGTGACTAGAGCAACGACAAGCGCTTGCGAATGACCATTCAGAAGCAGCCGAATCCGCCTATTAATAGCCTATTGATATTGTATGTCTAGCTTATCGCACACTTGGATAATCTAAGCTACGTCATCCAACGTTAAGTTCCATTCCATTATCTATGGGATAGAGATAAAGCCCTCAATCCCTAACGGTTCCCATCAGACAAATACTTAGAACACGAACTATATATACATGTTCGCCGACTATTGGAATAGCAATAAAAACGCCATTAATCAGGTGGTATTTGAGATTTAGTACTGGAGTTGTTATTATCCCCCGCGTTATTTTATTTCGTGGTCTAATTACTTTATTTTTAAAGACCATTTCGTTTTTACTTTTCGATTAAAAGTATTACAAGAGCAAAACATTTGAGCATCAATTCGGATAACACATTAAATAAATACAGTATTGAAACAACGGACTATCAGGTTGGTCAGGACAACGTCCAAAAATGGGGTTTCGATATACATAACCGCGTATTCGGGATCAGCGCAGGCCTTATTCTTATCTTCCTTTCCACACTCCTCATCGTTGATCCAAGCACTTCAAAAGAAATGCTAAATACCCTGAAAAGCAGCATCATTGAAAACTTTGATGTTCTCTTCATGTGGTCAACCAACTTTTTCGTCCTTTTCTCTTTGGCACTAATGCTGTCGCCGCTCGGTAAAATCCGTATTGGCGGCAAAGAGGCCAAGTCAGAGCACTCCAGAGTTTCATGGCTGGCGATGCTGTTTGCCGCAGGTATGGGTATCGGACTGTTGTTCTGGGGTGTTGCTGAACCTACCGCTTACTTTACTGACTGGTGGGGCACGCCATTTAATGTAGAACCATTAACCCCTGAAGCTAAAACATTGGCCATGGGGGCAACTATCTTCCATTGGGGTATTCACGGCTGGTCAATCTATGCGATTGTCGCGCTCGCGCTGGCATTTTTCACCTATAACAAGGGATTGCCGCTGTCGCTTCGTTCTGTGTTCTACCCGATCTTTGGTGACAGAGCCTGGGGCTGGCTAGGACATGTCGTCGATGTTATGGCAGTACTGTCGACCTTGTTTGGTTTGGCGACTTCGCTGGGATTGGGGGCAATGCAAGCCACCAGTGGTATCAACCATGTATTTGGTACTGATGGCGGTATCGGTATGCAACTGGCAGTCGTTATCTTAGTGACTTTAATTGCTATTGGCTCTGTTATTCGTGGCATCGATGGCGGCGTTAAAGTGCTGAGTAATATCAATATGCTATTTGCATTAGCCTTGCTGATATTCGTTACTTACGTCAGCTTTGATATTGTAATGGCGTCGATTCCAGACACATTAATGGCCTATGTGAACAATGTCATTGGCCTGAGCAATCCGCATGGTCGGGAAGACACAACATGGATGCATGGTTGGACCGTATTCTACTGGGCATGGTGGATTTCATGGTCACCTTTTGTCGGTATGTTTATTGCCCGAATCTCTAAAGGCCGCACAGTACGTGAATTCCTGTTTGCCGTGATTTTTATTCCAACATCGATGACCATCATTTGGATGGCTGTCTTCGGCGGTATTGCGCTCGATCAAGTCGCCAATAAGGTGGGTGAGCTGGGTGCTAATGGCTTGACTGATATTTCACTCTCTCTGTTCCATGTATACGATGCTCTACCATACGGCTCTGCCATTTCGATTCTTTCGGTTGTGCTGATATTGATCTTCTTCGTGACCTCATCGGATTCAGGTTCACTGGTGATCGACAGCATTACCGCTGGCGGCAAGATAGATGCACCGATCCCTCAGCGCGTCTTCTGGGCAACTGTAGAGGGCGCTATTGCAGCAGTCATGCTTTGGGTTGGCGGTAAAGAAGCGCTGCAGGCATTACAGTCCGGCGTCGTTGCTACTGCATTACCCTTCACCTTTGTGCTGTTACTAATGTGCGTTAGTCTGATTAAAGGGCTGAAAAGCGAATACGCGTTATACCGATAACGGCGATATATAGAGAAAACCAGTAACACACAGTAATATCATGACCGGCCTTAACCCAATGTTTGAGGCCGGTTTTTTATTACTTCAGAAAACCCATTAGTTACACAAAAGATTAAATAAAGGGGTAGTCAGACTCTGCCTCCATTTCGTCGATGTGAAAATCATCTCATTGCCAACATTTTTCGATTAGATTCGTGGTAACCACATTCCCATTGAAGCAGCGAAAATACCGCAGGCCATACCAAGAGAGAGTACAACTAAGCTTAAAGACATCACCATCTTATACTTTGGATTTTTACTGTCTGATGCAGCAAAATACAGTTGAGCGACAGCAAGCGGAAGCAGGTACTGAGCAAAGCCCAAAAAGCTTAAGAATGGCCCTTCGAATGTCTTAGGATCAAACCCTACAGGTGCCTGATGGACCATTAACCATAGCATCAGTCCAATACGAAAAAACCATACCCCTCCCATAACGATAAACAACCTTATTGCCCAACGTCTATGGGTTTTAATATCTCGCTTAATCGCGTTATATACCGCCAGCCCTGCAAATACCATGATTAAAATGGCGTTTAAACTGATGCTGTACTTACCAATCTCACCGCCTGCAACGCCGCGACTCCACACCATAAATAAACCACCCAGACTTAATATAAAAGCGGTTAGAATATAGACCCGTCCGTTAACGCGATGAAACTTAGGCGCATAAGATCTTATTTGGGGAATAAGCTGTAACGGCCCACCAATGAGCACCACCAAGGCTAAAAACAGATGCATTCCTACCGCTAAGTTACCTATGGTGTCACCTGCAATATAACCGTGTGGCATCACCTTATTCCACTCTGCAAGATCTCCGGAAAAGGTTGCCCCACCATAAAAAATGGCCACATAGGCAGCAAAAATCCATTGCCCCATGACAGTCACTGCAAACCATAATTTCGCACTATGACCAAGCCAGTGCCTATTCGTTGAATTATGACTTTTACCATCTACCGCTATTGTTCTGATTATTGCAGCTTCGCTCATTCCTATCCCCTTGGCGTACCTTAAAAGTTAACAATTTTTATTTAACACATCGTTAACAGCAAAAGTTATGCCAGAAATATAAGAGCTATAAATCAATGCATTACCCAAAGCGTCATCTCAAAAGATAATATATTCACTGAAAATCAGTCAATATGGCGATTAATATGGCATCGAATAAGAATGGTCCATTCCCCTAAACTGGGACATTAAATAAGTAGGTTCTGCAATAAATAGCGCGGAGAGAGTCTGATCCAGTCCTTTTAACGAGATACTGAAGGAAAGTTTACTCTGACCCGCCCTATTTTGATTAGCTTAAAACAGATCTTCTAGCCACTTCTTGGTCAGGCCAATACTGAGCATAACCTTAAGCTTTATAAGTGCCATGGTATCACCAGACTCCAGTGCAGTTTCGCCGCAACGCGGATCTGAGCGCTGCAATGCACCAGTCATTTTATGGTCGATTGGGATCGGTTCACAACCGTGTCCCGACTCACAAATAAAGTCCCACTTCTCTTTAGCGGGCACATGACAAGTGAAGCAGTTGCCATCGAAGCGATTCACTACATCAACAAAACCACGCTTTGCAATTTTAGAACCACTTTCATCAACTTCTAACTCAAAAAACTCCCAGTCACTGGTTGCCGGAAAAGTGCCAGGCTCACGCTTGACCATAACTTCGGTTGGTACCAGTTGCACCACAGATCCTGTCGGATATATCGCTCCCTCAGGTGAATTAGCGGCGGCCAGAGTCCCGTTAATGTCTCCCAACAGATTATCTACGTAAAAGTGGCGCACTGGCGTCATGTCGCGTATGCAGCTAAAACTTGTTTCATCAACATTTACAACGGCAGGTTCAGATTCAGGCGTTGTCGCGGCAGTGCTCGCTGTACTGCAAATCAGTGTAATGAACAAAATCATCGCACGTTGGCCATTAATTAATTCTGCTTTCATGGTGTTCCTTATTGTTAAAGCTTAAAAGATGAGCCAGATTTAAAATCTGTTTTACTACAGGCATTCATTGAACAGCCTGTGATCCTTTACTGCAGTCGGATTGAATATATATTTCGAACAATTCAATTGCGCGCAATATTATTGCGTTTATTTACTCATGACAAGTCTATGCTGGATAAACTTGTTAAAATAAACGCATTTGCTCAAGGCAAACACTAAGCCAATTATAGTCTCAGCATCTTAAGCTCATCAGGGATGATAAGAGGGTAACCTTTTAAAAGTTTGGGTCAGAGTAAACCTATGTTTTTCCCTTTTTCTCTAAAATCGATTAACCCAATTCCAAACCTCGCCACTCACAGAGTCCAATCTTCCCCGTTGGAAATTTTCGCTTCTCAGAAATTTCGCCGGGGTGCTGAGGGATTGACTCTTATGAACTCTTAGCAAATGCAATGGAGCGGGGACAAGCGCTTTACCCCTTGGCTCTGCTCTTTACAACAGAATGGGCGAAGCGCCACAGCTTTAAACTAATCTGCAGACATAAAAAAACCGATACTTTTAAGTATCGGTTTTCTTTATTTGGCTTTAGCTTTTGAGCTATAGACCGACAACGTATTTTACGTAGGATAAATTGATTATAACAAGGCGCCTTGAGCGACGCGTAGTCTTTCTTACGCGAGCGAATGGCAACGCAGTAAGAATCAATTTAGACCAGTAAAATTACATCATGCCGCCCATTCCACCCATACCGCCCATACCACCCATATCAGGTGCACCAGCTGATTCTTGTGGCGCATCACACACCATAGCTTCAGTAGTGATCATTAGGCCTGCAATAGATGCAGCGAACTGTAGTGCACAACGGGTCACTTTAGTTGGGTCAAGGATACCCATCTCTAGCATGTCGCCGTAAGTGTCGTTACCCGCGTTGTAACCATAGTTACCAGTGCCGATCTTCACGTTGTTAGCAACAACTGAACCTTCTTCACCCGCGTTAGTCGCGATTTGACGAAGCGGTGCTTCCATAGCGCGTAGTGCGATAATCACACCGTGCTTCTGGTCTTCGTTAAGCACTTCAACTTCACCAATTTTGCTTGCTACACGTACAAGTGCAACACCACCACCAGCAACAACACCTTCTTCAACGGCTGCGCGAGTTGCGTGTAGTGCATCTTCTACACGTGCTTTCTTCTCTTTCATTTCAACTTCAGTGGCTGCGCCAACCTTGATTACGGCTACGCCGCCTGCAAGTTTAGCCATACGCTCTTGAAGTTTTTCTTTATCGTAGTCTGAAGTTGATTCTTCAGCTTGGATTTTGATTTGTGCAACGCGTGCTTTAATTTGAACTTCTTCACCGTTACCATCAATGATAGTGGTGTCATCTTTAGTGATGATAACGCGCTTTGCAGTACCCAAATCTTCTAGAGTCGCTTTTTCAAGCTCTAGACCAATCTCTTCAGCAATAACAGTACCGCCAGTTAGGATAGCGATATCTTGTAGCATTGCTTTACGACGATCGCCAAAACCTGGGGCTTTAACAGCAGCGACTTTAACGATACCGCGCATGTTGTTTACCACTAATGTGGCTAGCGCTTCGCCTTCAACGTCTTCAGCAACGATAAGCAGTGGCTTACCTGTTTTAGCTAGACCTTCAAGGATAGGAAGCAATTCACGGATGTTTGATATTTTCTTATCAACCAACAAGATGAATGGCGTTTCTAGTTCAATACTGCCCATTTCTGGGTTGTTGATGAAGTATGGTGATAGGTAACCACGGTCAAACTGCATACCTTCAACAACATCTAATTCGTTCTCTAACGCTTGGCCTTCTTCAACAGTGATAACGCCTTCTTTACCAACACGCTCCATCGCTGTTGCGATGATGTCACCAATTGATTCGTCAGAGTTAGCTGAGATAGTCGCCACTTGTGCGATAGCTTTAGATTCTGAACACTCTTGTGACAGTGTCTTAAGTTCAGCAACTGCAGCGATAACCGCTTTGTCGATACCGCGCTTAAGATCCATTGGGTTCATGCCAGCAGCAACGGCTTTTAGGCCTTCTGTCACGATAGCTTGAGCAAGCACGGTAGCAGTAGTAGTACCGTCACCCGCAGCGTCATTGGCTTTAGAAGCAACTTCTTTCACCATTTGAGCGCCCATGTTTTCGAACTTGTCAGCAAGTTCGATCTCTTTAGCGACTGACACACCATCTTTAGTGATAAGTGGAGCACCGAAGCTCTTGTCTAGTACTACGTTACGACCTTTTGGGCCTAAAGTTACTTTTACTGCGTTTGCTAGTACGTTAACGCCTGCAAGCATTTTTACGCGTGCATCGTTACCAAATAATACGTCTTTAACAGCCATTTTTAATTGTCCTTTAAATTCTGTTTAAATTACCGATGTGTCCTCTAAGCTCGAGCAACACATCAGCATTGAAAAATGTTTAAACGAAGTGGTTTAACTCACAACAGCCATTAGATCAGATTCTGAAAGGATCAGCACTTCTTCACCATCAATTTTTTCTTTCTTAACGCCGTAACCTTCGTTGAAGATAACCATGTCACCCACTTTTACGTCAAGTGGCTGAACTGAACCATTTTCAAGAATGCGGCCATTACCTACAGCAAGAACTTCACCGCGTGATGATTGCTCAGCAGCACTACCTGTTAGTACGATGCCACCAGCTGACTTTGATTCAACTTCTGAACGTTTAACAATGACACGATCATGTAATGGGCGAATATTCATCGATGGATGCTCCTAGTATTTTGGTCGCCAGCGCTTATTGCTGACTATTAAAGATTGTAACGATATTGGTTGTTTTCACCTCTGTGAAAACAAAAATCTCGCTTGATGTTCGAGATATGGGGGTAAAGGTCGACAGTTCCAAGCCCCATTTATAAAATAAATCTGTTTATTTTAACTCTGTTTTATAAATATTGCGGCAATCCTGATAGAATTCGCCGTCCAAGCATAGACTAGGCAACACTTCCCTATGAAAGACAGACACGGGCTGCTAACACAGCCAATTGGTCGTGTACTGCTAAATATGAGCCTCCCAAACCTGATTGGTATTCTAACCATTCTCGGGTTCAGCCTCATTGACACTTTTTTTATCAGCCAGTTAGGCACCGAATCCCTAGCGGCAATCAGCTTTACTTTTCCTGTAACCTTAATCATCGCCAGTATCGCTATTGGCATTGGCGCAGGAGTTTCCACCAACTTAGGCCGCCTTATAGGCAGTGGCCACGCCGATAAAGCCAAGATTTTTTTGCATGACGCGCTATTGTTAACCTTCTTGGTAACCGCGGTTATCTCGCTGCTTGGCAGCTTGTGTATTAGTCCGTTATTTAGCTTGCTCGGCGCTAACCAAAACAGCTTACCGCTGATCCATGACTATATGTTTACCTGGTATCTCGGTGCGCCATTATTGGTGTTGTTGATGGTGGGTAACCAAGGCCTACGCGCGACGGGGGATACCCACTCGCCGGCTAAAATAATGATGTTGGCGGCGCTGATAAACCTGATTCTGGATCCGCTGCTTATTTTCGGTATTGGGCCTTTCCCACGCTTAGAAATTCAAGGCGCTGCCATTGCCACGGTGGTCTCTTGGATAGTGGCGCTGTCGTTATCGACTCATCTACTGATTTTTAAGCGTCACTTAGTCGAGTTTGCTGAGTTTAATCTCGCCAGACTTAAGTGTAATTGGAAGCAACTGGCGCATATTGCCCAGCCTGCAACCTTAATGAACCTATTAAACCCAGTCACAAATGCCATTATCATGGCGATGCTGGCACGTATCGACCATAGCGCCGTCGCCGCCTTTGGCGCGGGCACTCGATTAGAGTCGGTGATGTTGATTGTGGTCATGGCGTTGTCGTCAAGCCTGGTGCCATTTGTGGCGCAGAACTTAGGCGCAGGGCAAACCGCTCGTGCCCGTGATGCATTGCTGCTTTCACTCAAGTTTGTATTGTTGTTTCAAACCCTACTTTATCTGCCGCTATTCTTTTTAGCCGAGCCTTTAGCACAATTGTTCAGTAGCGACCCACAAGTGATTGAGTGGTTGAGTTTTTATATTTTGGTATTACCTGCCGCTTACGGCCCTCTCGGCGTTGTTATCTTGGTGGCGACCACGCTCAATGCCTACCATAGACCCATGAGTTCACTGGTATTAAATATCTGCCGTTTGTTTTTAATCATGCTGCCATTGGCAGCTCTGGGCTCTTATCTGGGCGGCGTAAAGGGCTTGCTGCTCGCGCTACCGATCACCAATGCGTTGATGGGACTGGCTTGCTA
This sequence comes from Shewanella sp. GutDb-MelDb, assembly GCF_002836075.1. Classification (NCBI taxonomy): domain Bacteria; kingdom Pseudomonadati; phylum Pseudomonadota; class Gammaproteobacteria; order Alteromonadales; family Shewanellaceae; genus Shewanella; species Shewanella sp. GutDb-MelDb. The sequence goes on from NZ_PJBM01000130.1 coordinate 19,050, forward strand.
TATTCTGGCACGTCGAATTTCAGAACCTGAACTCGCTCCAATAGCACACTAAAGGACACCCGATGCTGGCATCAAAACAGATTTTTAGCGATGAAGATTTTAGCGACCAAGATCTGCAAGATGCCCATTTTGAGCATTGTGAATTCCACCACTGCCGCTTTAACCATGCCGACCTAACCGATGCGCGTTTTAGCCATTGTAAATTTGTACGACAAGGCGAAGATGAGGGCTGTGATTTTAGCTACGCGACGTTAACCAGCGCCAGCTTTAAACACTGTAATTTGAGCATGACCCTGTTTAAGGGTGCCCGCTGTTACGGTATTGAGATGCGCGAGTGTAACTTGCAGGGGAGCGACTTTAGTCGGGCTAGCTTTGCCAATTACATTACCCCTAAAAGCTATTTTTGCTCTGCCTATATCACCGCTTGTAACTTGGCTTATGCCGACTTAAACAGTGCATTGCTGGAAGAGTGTGAGCTATTTGATAATCGCTGGCGCGGGGCTAACCTCACTGGCGCGTCGATGAAAGGCAGCGACTTAAGTGGCGGCGAGTTCTCCCCAGAGCAATGGGGCACCTTTGAGCTTAAAGGGTGTAACCTCACCCGAATTGAACTCGACGGTTTAGATCCGCGCAACGTTGGGCTTGAGGGCGTGATCATTAATCAATGGCAACAGGAGCAATTACTGGCACCATTGGGGCTGATAGTCACGCCTGACTGAAACCCCTGGTTAAGTATGCGCGTGGGTTAGATAGCGCCGCGTAATCTCTCTTCCCTGCCGCAGCCCTTACCTGAATTACAACGCTCGAGTGCCGCCATCATATGATCGATAAATCGCTGACTGGCTAAGCTAATAAAACGTCTTGAGGGATATACCCGATAGCACTTGCCTATATCATGTACTCTACATCTTCAAACGGTCTTAAATCCAGGACTTGATAGCACCGCGTAATCTCTCTTCCCTGCCACAACCCTTACCTGAATTACAACGCTTGAGTGCCGCCATCATATGATCGATAAATCGCTGACTGGCTAAGCTAATAAAACGTCTTGAGGGATATACCAAGTAGCACTTACCTATATAGGGCGCTACATCTTCAAACAACATGGTGAGTTCACCACGTTCGACATAATCACGCGTCACTTCTATCGGGAGGAAGGCGATCCCACGGCCGGCTAAGCTCGCTTCTAAACAGAGTTGAAGGCTATTTAGGCACAGGTTGCCTTTGACGGCTATTTTCATATCATTGCCGAAGGGAACTTCATTAAAAATTCGGCCGTTAGGGTAACGGAAAAGAATGGAGTTATGCTTCTCTAGATCTTCGGGAAGCAAGGGTGTGCCTGCCTTTGCCAAATAGTCGGGACTGGCGACGAAATGTAATTCTTCGGTGAGCACTTCCCGAGCCACCATCTCACTTTCGTTAAAGGCGTCTTCAATCATGAAAGCGAGATCGATATTATTACGGATCATATCCTGCGGTTCAGTACTCACAATCAGCTCAACGGTAAGCTCAGGGTTATGATCCATAAATTCGAAGATACCACTGGCAATATCGAGCAACTCAGGCACTGGGAACATAAGAATGCGTAAGTGGCCTCCAATCTCGGCTTCCGTATCAGTCAGCTCCACCATTGTCTGCTCAAGTTCGCCAAGAATAGATAAGGTCTTATCGTAGAAATGACTCCCCGACGCCGTTAATGTCATAGAGCGACTCTGACGATGAAACAATTTCACATGCAGATCCTCTTCTAAGCTCTGCAAGCGGCGACTCACGGTCGATTTAGGCAGGTTCAACAGATCTGCCGCATCCACTAAACTGCCTGTTTCTACGATACGATGAAACAAGGCAATATCTTCAGTTTTCATACTCTCTCACTACAAATTCGCGGCACATTCACGGCACACTCTACAGGGGCTGTACAGCGTCACGCTGGGCGAATAGCTCAAGTAAATAACTTAAGTAAAAGCGCAGCCGACAAGCACATTTGATCAGTAACATCTTTAACAGCAAAGATCATGCACACGATTAGCATTTACAATCAAGGTTAAATAGTCTCACTTTATGGAACTCACACTCCCATTCATTCCCGTTTTGTTCAAAATTAGATACTGTTATCTTAGCCGTCATTAATACTATTTGTCGCACTTATGGAATTCGGTTTATGAAGCACCTCCCCCAAACATTCATCCTTGTTATGATCGCAGCCATATTCTCGGGCTGCAGCGCAGAATCAACTGAAGCTGCACCGCAATCAATAAGGCCCGTGAAGTTATTGGAAGTCACCGATATTAATGCCGCTTCTATTCGTGTTTTCCCTGCTAAAGTGGCCGCGACTAAGCAGGCCGACTTGAGCTTTCGCGTCTCTGGTCAGTTAATTGATTTTAATTTGGTCGAAGGTCTACAGGTAAAAAAGGGGGCGACTCTGGCTCAATTAGATGACAGAGATGCCCGCAACACTTTGCTTAATCGGGAAGCGGATCATGAGTTGGCTACCGCCGATTATAAACGTAAGGGCGAATTACTTCGCCGTCAGCTGATCTCACCTGCCGATTACGATCTTGCTAAGGCGCAATTAAAGTCAGCCACCGCTGCCCTTGCTAATGCCCGAGATCAGTTAAGTTACACCCGCTTACTCGCACCTTATGACGGCACAGTGGCTAAAATTTCTATCGACAATTACCAGATGATCCAAGCCAATCAGTCAGTGTTAGTGTTGCAGAAAAATCATCATATTGATGTCGTCATTCAGGTGCCTGAATCAATGGCGAATAAAGCTATCGCATTTAATCCCAATGCCAAGTTTCAGCCACAGGTGCGCTTTAGCACTCAATTGGATAAAAGCTATCAGGTCAGCTTGAAAGAGCATGCGACCCAAGTCACCCCTGGCACCCAGAGCTATGAAGTGGTCTATACCCTACCCAATCCGACGAACATCAACATCCTTCCCGGTATGAGCGCCGAGCTAACATTGGACCTATCACTGGGCAATGAACTCAGCAAAACCGTGGTGCCAGCAAGTGCAGTGATGAAGCGCGATCAAGATGGCGAGAACATCATCTGGCTCTACCATGCTGATACTGGCAGTGTGACGCCACAAATTGTCACCCTCGGCCGTGTCACTACCCATGGCATTGAAATTTTAGAGGGACTAAGCCTAGGCGATCAACTTGTGGTCGCTGGAGTGCAATACCTATCAGCCGAACAAAGCGTTAAACCACTGCGTTGGCAGCGTGGCGTATAACCCCTGATGACACTGGAATTAGCTTTTATGTTTCTCTTTCGCCTGCAAGGATTTAATCTGTGAATTTTGCTCAATATTCAATCGAACATAAAGTCATTAGCTGGATGTTCGCCCTATTACTGCTCGTGGGGGGCAGTATTTCATTTCTTGGCTTAGGTCAGCTCGAATTTCCGGAATTCACTCTTAAACAAGCACTTGTGGTTACCGCTTACCCCGGCGCCTCACCCGAGCAGGTAGAGGAAGAGGTCACCTTAGTCCTTGAAGATGCCATACAGCAACTCGATGCCGTCAAGCACATAACGTCGGTCAACAGTGCGGGCTTATCTCAGATTGAAGTGGAAATTGAAGAGCATTACGGGGCAGATGAACTGCCGCAAGTATGGGATGAACTTCGCCGTAAGGTGAATGACAACATAGCCTTGTTACCCCCCGGGGTCGCGACCCCTGCGGTTATTGATGATTTTGGCGATGTGTATGGCATTTTGCTCAACATCACTGGCGATGGCTACACCAGCCGAGAACTGCAAAATTATGCTGATTTTCTCAGGCGTGAACTAGTACTGGTCGATGGGGTTAAAAAGGTCAATATTGCCGGTGATATTACTGAGCAGGTGGTGGTCGAAATTTCACCACAGAAGCTCAATGCACTCGGTCTGGACCAAGACTATATTTATAGTCTGATCAATAGCCAAAATGTGGTGTCCAATGCCGGCAGCATCCGTGTCGGCGATAACCGTATCCGTTTACACCCTACTGGCGAATTTAATCACGTTAAACAGATGGAACGCTTGCTGATTAGCGCACCAGGCAGCACTAAGCTCATCTATTTAGGTGATATTGCTAAGATCTATAAAGCCAACGATGAAACGCCAAGTACGCTCTATCATGGTAACGGTGAGTCTGCGTTATCGGTGGGCATTGCATTTTCTAGCGGCGTCAATGTTGTTGATGTGGGTGAGGCCATTAACCAAAGATTGGGCGAACTGGATAACCAACGTCCTATCGGTATTGAACTCTTTAAGGTCTATGACCAGAGCAAGATGGTCGACCAAACGGTCAGTGGGTTCTTAATCAATTTGGCAGAGTCGATTGCCATCGTGATCGGTGTGCTGCTGATATTTATGGGAGTACGTGCTGGTCTGCTAATGGGCTTGGTATTGTTACTGACCATATTAGGCACCTTTATCATGATGAGTGTGCTCAACATTGAGCTGCAGATCATCTCTCTCGGGGCATTGATCATTGCGTTAGGTATGTTGGTCGATAACGCCATCGTGGTTACCGAAGGCATTCTCATCGGCATTAAGCGGGGTTACAGTCGCTTAGAAACCGCGAAACAAGTCGTCAAGCAAAGCCAATGGCCACTGCTTGGCGCGACGGTGATTGCTATTCTCGCCTTCGCACCCATCGGCTTATCTGACACTGCCACGGGTGAATTCTGCGTCTCTTTATTTCAAGTCTTACTGATCTCTTTGTTTATCAGTTGGATCACCGCGATGACATTGACGCCGTTTTTCTGTCATCTAATGTTCAAAGACGGTGTCGTCAGCGATGATGAAAACGATGATCCTTATAAGGGTTGGGTATTTCAGATATACCGTAGCAGCTTAAATACGGCGATGCGCTTTCGCTCTGTGACCATACTGTTGGTTATTACAGCGCTGATAGCCTCAGTCATGGGCTTCGGACATGTGAAAAACGTGTTTTTCCCAGCCTCAAACACGCCAATGTTCTTTGTTGATGTGTGGATGCCAGAGGGCACCGATATTAAGGCAACCGAACACTTACTCGGCCGTATCGAACAAGACTTGATGCAACAGCAACAGCGCCATGATATCGGTCTAGTCAACTTAACCAGTGTTATCGGTCAAGGTGCACAACGATTTGTGCTCTCCTATGCGCCAGAGAAAGGCTATAGCGCTTACGGTCAACTGCTGATAGAGATGACCGATCTTACTCGCTTGAATCAGTATATGCGCATCCTAGAACAGGAGTTAAGCCTTAAATACCCAGAAGCGGAGTACCGCTTCAAGTATATGGAAAATGGCCCTAGCCCAGCCGCTAAGATTGAGGCGCGCTTCTATGGTGAAGATCCAAAAGTGCTGCGCCAACTCGCGACCCAAGCCGAAGCCATTTTAGAGGCAGAGCCTACGGCAGTTGGTGTGAGGCATAACTGGCGTAACCAGGTGACCTTAATCCGCCCGCAACTGGCCTTAGCACAAGCTCGTGAAACCGGGATCAGTAAACAAGATCTCGATAACTCCTTGCTGGTTAACTTCAGTGGCAAGCAGGTGGGGGTTTATCGTGAAAATAGCCACCTGTTGCCGATCATTGCCAGAGCTCCTGCAGAAGAGCGACTCGACGCCGACAGCTTGTGGAAACTGCAAGTTTGGAGCAGTGAAAACAACGTCTTTGTCCCTGTAAATCAAGTGGTCTCGGAGTTCACTACCGAGTGGGAAAACCCACTGATTATGCGCCGAGATAGAAAACGTATGCTGGCTGTCTATGCCGACCCCATCAATGGAACCGACGAGACCGCCGATTCCGTTTTCAGAAACATCAGAGCTGATATAGAAACCATTCCACTGCCCAGTGGCTATGAATTAGAGTGGGGCGGCGAATTTGAAACAGCCGGTGAAGCGCAAGTGTCGGTATTCAGCTCAATACCCATGGGTTATTTGGCCATGTTCTTAATCACAGTGTTGTTATTTAACTCTGTACGCCAGCCTTTGGTGATCTGGTTTACTGTGCCTCTCGCTTTGATTGGGGTGGTATCGGGCTTACTGATCTTTGATGCCCCTTTTAGCTTTATGGCACTGCTGGGCTTATTGAGCCTTACCGGTATGATCATTAAAAATGGCATTGTGTTGGTCGATCAAATCAACCTCGAACTCAGCGAAGGCAAAGAGGCCTATCAGGCAGTTGTAGACTCGTCGGTCAGCCGCGTACGCCCTGTGTTGATGGCAGCGATAACGACTATGCTGGGGATGGTGCCACTGCTATCCGATGCCTTTTTTGGCTCAATGGCCATTACCATCATCTTCGGACTAGGCTTTGCGTCAGTATTGACACTCATCGTACTGCCCGTCACTTATACCTTAATGTTTCGCATTCCTTATCCACATAAAAATGCGAAGTAAGGAGGTTACAACGCATTAAATTAACCCCGTAAATCAATTAAATTAGTACAACAAAAATGCTTCCCGGCAGCTCCGGCTTGACCCATAAATGGGCCAAGCCGGAATACTTTCTGATGTTTGATGAACAAAAGTTTACGAGTAATCGATCAACGAGGCTGTTAATGTAAACAGCTGTTGCTTACTATCATGGTCTGCTTATGAAGCCGCTAATATTCAGAATAATACCTTCCAAGCTGATAATCACCGCAGCATTGCTATCTATCCCCTGCTTATCAAGCGAAGCGATAGCCAATACAGCATTGGATGATAAACCCCAGTTGGAACAACAGAGTGAAGAGTATTCAATTGGCGTAATGGTAAAAGCGATAAATACTGCACTTGAAAATCCATCTAACGACTCATTAGAGATTATTACTCACTACGGCACCGACTCGCGTTATTATGTGATGATAAGAGGCTGGTTGGTACAGGTGCTTAGTGGCGTTCAAAGCCAATATTATGCCAGCCAAGATCGTCATACTCACAAAGCAGCATTAGCAGAAAAAATAGAATTTTTACAGCAAGCGTTACGACGTATAGATCTAGAATAAAGACGCCTGAACCCTCTTAAAAGGCCAGGAAAAGTTCTAAGACCACCTATTAAACCGAATGGGTATAACCATGAAAACCTCAACAAAAGCAGCCTTGTTATCGGCATTTATTTTTCCTGGTGCAGGCCATTTTTATTTAAAGCAGCGTGCGGTAGGCAATCTCATTTTAGTCACGACCATCGCCTCTTTATCCTACTTATGCTGGCATGCCTATCAACGAGCACAGTTAATATCGGAGCAGATCTTCAGTGGAGAAATTCCATTACAGCTTGATGCTATATACAGCGCAGTAACTCAAGCGCCTGTCGGCAATGAAGCGATTTGGATTAACCTTGCTACCGCTGGTTTTATAGTGACTTGGATTATTGGTATTGCAGATGCTTACCGTTTAGGCCGCCGCCAAGATAGTGACTAGCTGTTCGATATAGCCAAATTTGCCAACAAAAAAGGGTTACTCATTGAGTAACCCTTTTTTATTAACAATGCTGATTTCAACAAAGCAGAATCGCGGTCGCGATTACATGCATGACTCTTTAGCGGCATTCGTTTTAGAGAAATCATGTTGCGTTGTCGGCTGAGTATGCTGAATAATTTTTGACTTTGCATTTTTCGAAAAATCATAAGCGTTAGTCGCCGCTAACGTCTTTGAAAAATCATGCCGAGTCGAGCCACGCTGAATATTATTGGGTTGCGCTGCTGCGGCAATATTTTTAGAAAAATCGTAATCAGCACGTGCAGCTGATGTTTTAGAAAAATCTGGTCGTTCTGCCATTGCTGATGCAGAAAATAAAGTAACAATTACAGATAAGGCTACGCTGGTTAACATTTTCATATACAACTCCAATCTAATTTGCCTATTTCGTTAACAAACAGTCTAAGTTATTTACCTGTTTTAGAGAACAAAAAAAGGACAAGTTTTGCAATTTGATACATATAACATACAAAAAATTAAAACTATGTTAGACAACTATGTTATTGGAGGAGGATTAACTATATGAAGAGTAACTGTTTTTATCGGCCAAGGACTCTCAGAAATCTTTCCTTCGAGCTTGTCTTGTATGGGAAACAAATCAGTAAACAAATGTAAACCGATCGGACAATGTGCGTGAGTAGTGCAATGACCCGACGCTAAAACTTGGCACACATCGTCGCAATTAGCACCATAGATATAACGACTGTCAGACAAAAATCCATGTTCACCATATTGCGTTTCAATCGACGAAGCGATGTTTGAAAAGTTTATCAGTAAAGATGTTTTACCAGTATCAGCAAGACGTTGTTGGATCTGTATATCGCTTTTATCTAGGGTATGTAGTATATCAGGCAACGCCATCGCAGGGCTCAGCAGAAACTGCCCAACCAATGAGATGAGTAATACCCAATGTGTTAACCCTTTAATCATTTAATCATTTACCCTTGCTAGAAATTCAATCGTTAAGATCCGTGAATGCACAGTAGTAGACAGATGATCCGCCCAATAGTTTCCATTTATATTTTTATTAAAGACTGACAATCAGGCCTCCCGCGCCCAATAAAAAAGCGCTTAGTTATTCACTAAGCGCTTTGATGATTTTCAAGGCTATTACGCTTAAATAGGTGAACCTGGTGGCATAGGTAAAGGATGAGCAATAAGCTTAAGCTTAGGATCGTTCAAGCCCTTTTCAATGCCTTGTTGCAACCAAGCAAAGTGCGCTGCTTCGTAGGCACTGACACGTTTTACTTTGCGTTTAAGCTGCTTAACCATATAGCCTAAACGTTCGGCTAATTGAGCCTTCACTTCAGGTCGTGTTTTATCGTCATGGTATGCCGCTAATAACACATCAACAGTCACCGCATTGACTCGCATCCACACACCCAATTCAGGGCCTGTTGGCATATCGGCAAAAACCGTTTTAGCGAGCACTTTATCGGTCACTTTTGACACCGACCATTGCTCTTTATCGTTAAGATAAGCTTGGTTTATACGATTGATTCGCTCTGGCACAAAAATTTGTGATAGTGCATGCCGACTTAAGACTTCAGCCATTCCTAACGGATCCGCGACCACACCGAGTCCCGAATGGAAGCTTTCTCGAGTATTGCTATAGTTGCCCGCTTTAGGGACTAGCATCTCCTGCAGAGACTCAGAAATGGCTAACTCACTCGGCGCTAAGGTCGCTAAAATGGCCTGCAATGCTTGCTGCTGCAGTGCTGGGGCAAGGTAGTGCCATGATTTACCGTCCACTCCGTCACCATAAGTGTAATCTGTGCCCCCGATAAACTTAGCGGCGGCTGTGATTTGGAATCGCGTTAATAGGTAGATCGGCACAAAAGCATCACTAAGCTCACCTTTTGGCTGCTCCGCTAATAGTGCAGTGGCAGAGAAGTCTTGTATCGCTTTAGCGCGTACAGCACTTAAACGTGTCAATTCAGCCACTGGGTCGTTGCCGTTGTCCCACAGGCTGGCGTAAGCGTTACTGGCCCCCGCCCCTCTTGAATCGGCTTCACCAATATATCTAAGCCCTTGGCGCTCAACTTCTGCGCGCATATCCTTGAGTGCTGCTTTCTCTTGCGCTGGATCTGAGTATTCAGCGTAACCATAAGCAACGGTATATTTATCCCAAGCACCAATACCTTCATCATAAGGCTTAGTAATATCAATCTTGTCACCGTTAATCGTGACCATAGGATGTGGATAATCCATCACTGAGGCATTGTTATTGCTCGATGCGGCAAAGTTATGATCTAACCCTAACGTGTGGCCAACTTCATGGGCCGCAAGCTGTCTTATTCTTGCAAGTGACAACGCCATGGCGGCATCATCAGCCGCGGCTCTATCTTCCCAACCCGCAGTAAGACCTCGTGCAATAAGATGGTCTTGTCGTACTCGTTGGCTACCCAGTGTGACATGCCCTTTAATGATTTCACCCGAGCGAGGGTCGGTCACGGCTGAACCGTAAGACCAGCCACGCGTAGCGCGATGCACCCATTGAATAACGTTATAACGTACATCTTGTGGGTCGGCATCTTCTGGCAATAACTCAACTTTAAAGCCATTGATAAAACCAGCTTCAGTAAAGGCATCTTCCCACCAGCTTGCGCCCTCAAGGAGTGCTGAGCGAATAGGCTCTGGCACACCAGGATCGAGGTAATAAGTAATAGGTTTAACAACCTGACTTGGCGCTGCACCAGGGGTTACTTTCTCTAGTCGGTGGCGCAGCAGAAAACGTTGACGAATATCTTGATCGACACGGGTGCCGTAATCGAGATAATCATCAGATAAGTAACCGCTCATGGGGTGATAAGAACGCGCCTGATATTGCTCTTCAGGCAAAGCGATAAACGAGTAACGTAAACGCACTGACATATGTTTTGCATCAGGGGTTACCTGCGCAACATAGTTACCCTCTTTGGCACTGTTAAAAGTCAGTAATACATCCACATCACTATTACGCTCAAATGACTTAACCCCTTCAGGTAAAATCAAAGACTTCGTTTTGTCTAATTGGTAGCTACCCTGTTTAGTCTGCTCTAAGACATCGCTAATACCATGTAGATCGCTAACGACTAAGTCATTTATAGAGACTAAATTACGCTTACCTGTGACCAATTTTCCGCGCCATAAAACAGATTCAGCAAATGCCTCTTTTACTGCACGTTGCTCGGCAGCATTATCAGTGTCAGCTCGGTAAGCGGTATTGAGTTGTTTAAGAATAAGGTAAGGGCCATGGCGTTCAAACTGTACCATTCGGGTACGCCCTAACTGCCCTCTATCAAGACCGATATCATTGGAGCCAACCCCATGCGGTAAACTGGTGAGCAATAAAAAAGGTTGGTTGAGTTTGTTGGCTTCCATGTAGAGATCGCCAGATGCTTTCTCATAAAACAGATTAATGAAACCTGTGGCTGCTTGGCTTTTCTTAATGATCGTGTTGGTATTAGTAGCAGCATTCACACTGGTCAGTGGCATTGTCGCTAGGGCGATTGCCAGTGCAAGTTTGTAAGGTTTCATGGTCTCTCCTTGAGCCTTATTATTCGCTATTGTATCAATACAATAATCTTTATTATTTGTTAGCTTAATAAATAGGCTTGTACTATAGCAAGCCTATATGAAAAATTATCAAGCTAATCATGATTTTCGACCACATTCATTAATCCAATAACTGATGGTTTCAAATAACTCGTTGAGCACAATAGGTTTAGTGATATGTGCATTCATCCCTGCTGATAAACTCTTTTCTCTATCACCAGACATAGCGTGGGCCGTCATCGCGATAACGGGCAGCTCTGATGCAGGATAACGTTTACGCAGTTCTTTGGTGGCGGTTAAACCATCCATCACTGGCATCTGTATATCCATCAGAACAGCATCGTAGCTTGCCGCATCAATCATCTCTAAGGCGATTTGGCCATTTTCAGCCACATCTACCGTATAACCTGCACTCTTGAGCAGTTCAGTCGCAACCTGCTGATTAATAAAGTTATCTTCAACTAACAATATATAACCAGCATCTTTGTCTGATTCTTCTTCACTCGCCTCTGGTAGCGGATTTAGGCTTGGTTCGTCGGAGAATGCCGAGATTATTTCGTCAAACAAAGATGACGCTTTAAAGGGTTTTTGCAGCAATGCAAACACATTAGCACCTTCAATATCCTTATGCATCGGCTCCGCCGTATAGGCTGTCATCATGATGATCACAGGTCGCTTAGCCAACTTGCCTTCAGCCACCATGGCGTCGATCTCTTTAATCACCTCAATACCATCCATCTCGGGCATCATCCAATCAAGCAGCAGTAAATCGACCGGATTCTTGCTTAATTTATATAACCCTTCAGGGCCACTGGCGGCAGTATCAACAGAGAAGTGAAAATCTCGCATCACGCTTGAATAGATCTGCAACGCTGTCGGGTTATCGTCAATAACTAAGGTCTTCAAGCTGCCTACGGTTGCAGGCACCACAAATGGCAACACTTCCGCTTCTTCGGCAATCTCAAAGCTGATGGTGAAACTAAAGGTACTGCCTACCCCCATCTCACTTTCAACTTGCATGGTGCCACCCATCATTGACACTAAGTGCTTACTAATAGATAAGCCTAGTCCGGTCCCCCCGTACTTACGGGTGGTTGAACCATCAGCTTGGGCAAAGGCGTCAAACAAAATGGCTTGCTGCTCTTTACTAATCCCGATACCGGTATCACGTACCCAGAATTTAAGCGTAATGCGATGATCTCGCTCACCGACATCTTCACAGCCAAGCTCAATTTCACCTGACTGGGTGAACTTAACGGCGTTAGACAGCATGTTAATCAACACTTGCCCCAGACGCAGTGGATCGCCCTCAAGAATTAACCCCGCGGTGACCGGCGCATATAACAGTAGCTCGACACCCTTCTCTTGCGCTTTTAGCGCGTTAAGATCCAACGCATGGTCGAGCACCTTATCGAGTGGGAATGCGACCCGCTCTAGTTCAAGCTTACCGGCTTCAATCTTAGAAAAATCGAGAATGTCGTTGATGATCCGCAGCAATGAATGGGCTGAGAAACCGGCTTTTTCGAGGTAATCTTTCTGCTGAGCCGTTAGCGATGTGCGCTGCGCCAACTGCAACATACCAATAATCGCATTCATCGGTGTACGGATCTCGTGGCTCATGTTGGCCAAGAATTCACTCTTATAAAGGTTTGCCATTTCAGCGTCTTGCTTAGCTTCAAGCATGGCGCCTTCATTGCGCTTATGGCGGGTAATATCTTTATGGGTTCCGACCATACGCTTGGGTTGATTGGTCGCAGTAAACTCGACCACTCGACCACGCGATAGCAGCCAATGGTACTCACCATTTTTACCGAGCATTCTAAATTCAACATCATAAGTGCCCACGGGATTGCTCAGGTACTCATTACGATGTTCTTCTACCCGTAAACGGTCATCAGGGTGAATAAGTTCATCGATTGTAGAGACTAACGCAGGAAATTCATTACTCTTATAACCGAGCATTGAGTAATACGCTGGATTACAAATAATTTGCTCTGAATCTAGATACCAATCCCAGAGGCCATCCTCTACTGCGTCCATCGCAAGATGATAACGCTCTTCAGACAAACGTAACTGCTCAGCTGATTCATACTCGCGGGTAACATCACGCCATACTGCAATCAAACCTAACAGCTCATCCCGGCGGTTATAGAAGGGAATTTTTAACGTATCAAGCAGTACGGGTTTACCTGCCAGATCCACTTTTTCTTGGTAACGCAGTGGCACGCGATTGGCGAGGACGCGTTTATCTTCGGCGCGAATACGCACCGCTTGCTCGCTCGGGATGAGTGCATCAGCATACTGGCCTATGATCTCATTTTCGGTGTAACCAAGCATGCGCTCTGCAGATTTATTACAACCTAAATAACGACCCTCTTTATCTTTAAACACAATAGCTTCGGGGATCGAGTCCAGTAAGGAACGCAATAACGCATACTCTTGCTCACGTCGTTCAGTGGTCTCTTTGAGTCGCTCTGTACGCTGTGCAACTTGCTTGTCGAGTCGCCGGTTTTGTTCTGCTAGATGTCGGGTATATTGTTTGTTTTCTTCAAAAATCCGACTCACGAGCTGGAACCAGGGGGCCCAGCCTTCGGTGATCTTCTCCGGTGGCTTTATCGGCTCCGCCGAGCACTCTTCTAAGTGTGTGAGTAGCCGAGTGGCAGGGTTAACGAACGAGCGACGTGTCTGCCAATGCACAATCGTAACCAAAATGGATAACGCCATCACCACCAACACAAATGACAGTTCAAGTTTTTCCCATGAATCTTTAAACAGATCATCCACATCTTGCAGATACAGTAGTCGCCAAGGCGCATTATTTAACGCTACAGAGTGAATGTAATAGCCATTACGGATAATACCTTCATGGGCATCAAACAGTTCAGACTCTGGGATGGAGTGCAATTCAGAAGGGATCTTTTGGCTGATATGGTAAACCCGACTAAAGTCCGAGGTGTCGATATCGCTATGGGACAAAATATTATTGTCCTGATCCAGTAAAATTACTGTACCAGGCATTTTAAAATAGAGACGGATCTGCTTGGCTAATGAAGATAAGGTCATATCTAAGTTGATTGATCCGATAAACTCATCTTCGAGATAAATAGGCACGCCTAGAGTGGTTAGCAAGCCCTTTTCAGCAGGCTCAACATAGGCCGGACTCCATGCAATACTGCGCTGCGGATTCATCGCTGGGGTGACTAACTGGAACTGTTTTTTATTGAGCAGTTCATCGCGAAAACGTTGATCATCCGATGGCCAAGGATAATAGGACATTATTCGACGTTTAGAGATGTAATAGATGGATGAGGCTTTGGGCGCGGCTTGCGTCGCAACAGGGAATGACAGCGATAACTCAAACAGCATTTCCAGTTCTTGATAGAACTTATCGCTGCGGCCGTTAAGAGAACCCGCACCGGTTATCCGCCCCATGCTGGTAAACGGTTCACCACTGTGGGCATAACTCGGTTCCAGTGTAAAAAACTGACCACTTTCGTTAAATTTTTCATACTGGGGTAAGCGGTCTTTACGCACCAGTTCACCCAACCTTAAATGGTCAATGGCGACATTACGCAAACTCTTTACCGCTCTAATACTCGATTCAAGCAACAGATCGATTTGTAGCACATGACGCTCAACAAGCTCTTCACGTTGCTCCATCACTTGTGTTTTTTGTCTTTCAAAAAAGAACCAAGCAGTCACCAAGGCCATGATAATTACACCGATGTAAGTGTAAAAAACTGCCCTACTATAATTTTTTTGTATCTGTGACTTTAGCTGAGGAGCCGGATCAGTCGGTTTCATTTACAACCCTTGGTAATGCTCAATCGAAATGTGTAATCGTGAGTGCCAATGCCTAAACAACGTTTATCTTGGCATGCTGGCCAATAGTATCAGGAAGATAGCTGATTGGAATACTCTATATTAGCCTAAAATGTAATTAATCAAACAAAAAAATGCCTATGCATATGAGTAAATTCCCAGCCTACACTTGCTGTATAAATCACGACGAGGAGTGAAGATTTAGATGGGATGTCTCGAACACATTTATTGAACGGCAACGCCCATTTTTCTCTGACATTGATAGCCTAAATCATTTAAAGAAAATGATATGGCCTGATCGTTTTATTTATCCTACGAGTAATTGTAGCTATTGATATCAACTGACAACACGTAATATTTATAAATGCAGCAATTGCCATAAAAAAACAATAAATAACAGTCGCTAAATGACTCCACGGCAGCCGTATTTCTTTTACAAAGGGTTTTGGCCTATCTCGTTTTAGCATTAGAAAAGTAATATTTCTACATTGAGAATGCACAAAATGATTGAGGTAAATTGGCAAAAGTACCTTTGATATAAGGCTGAGAACGGCTATGGAACATAAACATAGCTAATGGAGACTTTCTGGTGTGACAGAAATTGATGCTCTTCAGGTGCGTGGAAGAAAAAGGTACGAGATTTATCACTGTCCAAGTGATGGACAGTGTTTGGTATAAAACAAAGCTTCGCGGTATTACTTACTACTACCCACACGAGGATATTTGTCACAGATCCAATCAACGATTTTCATGATCCTTGCATCGCGCTGCTTCGATGCTTTATAGGCTATCGAATAATTAAAACCTGAATAACATGAAGGAAGATCTAATTTAACCAGGTTGCCCGAATCGATTTCAACCTTCAAGGTTTGTTCAACCCCCAGTACAACACCTTCTCCATATATCGCAGCTTGAACCGCTAGCATATTATGATTAAACACTAACTTCTTCTGAACGGAACTCATTTCGATACCGTTATCCCTGAACCAGCTATCCCAGTCCAGACCATAATCTTTATGTTTGGAAAATAACAAACAGTGATCATGTAAATTTTGCGACGTAATTTTTTTCGACTTTTCAAGATATTCAGGACTACAAAATGCAATAAGCGTCTCTTTAATAAGCGGCTTAAACACATAACCATCTTGCGACTCTCGAGTTACGATAAATATATCGGCAATCATATCGCTCATTTCGATGTCATTTTGAAACATGCCGACGTTAATATTCAACTCAGGATATTCCCTTCTCAACTTCTCCATATTTGGAACCAGCCATCTGGCCGCGAGAGAAGTATAGGAGTGCACCCTGACCTCACCAGACATCGTTGGAACCAGACTGGCACAGACACTATTCAAGTCATAGAAAACCGGAGACAGTCTCTGCCTCAGTTCAAGGCCTGCTTCAGTTAAGTTGATTTTTCCTGAATTCCGATAAAATAGCTTTTCTAAGAAGTAGTCTTCCAGCTGTTTAATCTGCTGCGATACAGCACTTTGAGTAATACTCAATTCATTAGCAGCAAGAGAGCAACTTTCTAATCTTGCGCAGGACTCAAAAATCTGAAGTGCTCTTAACGGAATATTATTATTCATAATTAACTAAATATCGAAAACCTTACAGGAGGTTATCATAAGATTTTACTTAAAAAATGTAATGACGCGCACAATAAAGTGTTACTCCATAGTTAAATGGAACGGGTTTTTTTAATAATAAGACTGGGATCACAAACACTACCTATAACGTGAACACTAAATATAAAAATAAATTTCAGTGCAATTTTAAAATATAACGACAATGATAATAAAAATCAAACAATAAGAATAAAGCCACTATAAATCAAAAGCTTAACCTTGAACAAAATATTTACCATCAACTATTGTCAAAATAACGCATACATCTTGGGTGTTTTTATTAAAATAAAACATTCATCAATATTTAAATTTTTCATTTGGTTAACAATCGTTCGTGAAAACACCCCGTAGAATTAAACAGGGCATTAATCAAATACACTTGTTCGAGAAGATTAGACAAAGTCTAATATACTGGTAATTAGACTATCCCAATATAACACTGAGATCTTGGCTGACTTCATCGAGAAATTCATCGGCTTGATCAAACACACCCAACATTTTTATGAAACCGTGAATGACGCCGCCATACATCTTATGTTTTACCAGCACACCGCATGCCTGAAGTTTTTGTGCATAATGACAGCCATCATCGCATAAGGGATCATACTCGGCGGTATAGATCAATGTCGGTGGTAACCCACTGTGGTCGGCAGCATCGAGGGGCGAGCAATAGGGATTTTTGGCATCGGTTTCGCTGCGTACATAGTGATTCCAGTAATATTTCATACTGGCTTGCTGGAGCAAATAACCTTCGGCATTGGCGACAGCCGAAGGCGTATGCCACCCGTACTGCACTGCTGGGTAAACCAATACCTGATATGCCAGCTTAGGTCCATTTTCATCACGCAGACGTAAACACACAGCAGCAGCAAGATTACCGCCCGCACTGTCACCTAAAATACCAATTCTATTCGCATCCAAGCCAAGTTGAGATGCATACTCAAAAACCCATTGTGTCGAGGCATAACAATCATCCATAGGGATAGGAAACTTGTGCTCCGGTGCCTTCTGGTAATTAATGGCAATGACAACAGCCCCAGTGCGATTAGCCAACGCTCGACTAAATGAATCATTGGTTTCGATGTTAGATACAACCCAACCACTGCCATGAATAAAGATAAGCCCAGGCTGCAACTCTCCCGTGTCTTCAACGCCTTCAGGACGATAGATACGAATGGGTAGGTCGGCCGTTGGCCCCGGAATAAAGCGATGTTCAACCGCAGAAACGCTTTCTGGTTTACGGCTTGGTGTTGCCGTGGCTAATGCGGTTAGATCGTCACGTCTGGACTGTGCCGGCGTCATATCCTCATAAGCTGGAGCACCCGAGTCACGCACCTTTTGCAAAAACTGTTCAACTTTTGGGTCGAGCGGCATAATCCTCTCCTTATCTCTAATGTATTCAATTGAAATTAGTATCTTATTCAAATGACATGTCCGCGCATTGGTAACATTTACATGTCGCCTAGATTCTTACCTAAACAATAAAAAGGTATGCCGCCTGGCCATCACTAACAGCTACAGAATCAAACAATGTGGGGATTGAAAATCATCAACTGACTCTGTTGAAATAGAACACTCCTCAGGCAGCATAAAAAATGTGACGCTTCGATAAGCGTATAACCTTGCTCAAATAAGCCAGAGTTAAAACCAGCCAAATTGACACTAACTTTTCGGCTGTACCTCGGTAGATCCTATTAAACGTGGACGATTAGCCTCAACCTGAGTCAACGGCTCGACCTCCTGCATCGATCTCGACGAGCGACCCGCTAATAGCTGATACTCTAAGGTATTGAGCCCTTTCCAATGCAAATCTTGCTCAGATACCTGCCGAATGACCTTAGCTGGCGAGCCAACCAGCAGTTGCCGCGGTTCGCCTTGAAAACTTCCTTTTACAAAGCTCATTGCACCAACAATACTGTCACACCCAATCACGGCACCATCCATCACCACCGCGTTCATGCCGACGAGGGCATTTCGCTTAATCACACAACCATGCAAAATGGCGCCATGACCGATATGACCGTCCTGCTCAACCACGGTATCCATACCAGCATAACCGTGCATGATGCAGCCATCTTGCAGATTGGAACCTTGCTCTAAAATCAGCCGACCATAATCACCACGCAACGATGCAGTTGGCCCAATATAGACATCTGCACCGACGATTACATCACCGATTAATACTGCAGTCGGGTGGACATAGGCACTGGGATCTACCACTGGCACTAAGCCTTCAAATTCATAACAGGGCATTACAATTACTCGCTCTATTTACTATCCATTTTATCAGCAACTTAAGCCTTTCAAGAACATAACAGGCCATACAAGTGACTCTCTTACATTGTGTAAGAAATTAGCGGTTAACTCTCTGCCTCAATAGACCCAAAAAATTAACGGATAATGTCTCTAATACCGACCCGATAACAGTGTGGTGAGCACTGAATATAAAGGTGCCATCGATATTCTTGGGAGCATTGCGCTCACCGAAAAACATGAACCGAGCGACTTTCCGCTCGGTAGCTCTATCTCGACTATTGCCACTCTACGAGGCCAAAGTTCAGATAGACCATCTCAGGATCGTTGGCATCCACCATTTTGAAGTGAATACAGTTATCGTCCCATCTCCAGATTTGGGTTTTCACTGTGCTGCCCGGATACAATGATTTGGTGAGACGGGTTTTAAAACGCGTCAGACGTTCAGGTTTGCCGGGAAACATGGCCTGAATAATGTGACAACAGGCAACACCAGCTGTGCTCACTCCATGCAGGTTTGGCTTAGGGTGACCAAATTCCTGAGCATACTCCCAGTCGACATGTTGGGGATGATCGTCACCAGATAGTCGGTAAATAAGCGCCTGGTTAAGTGGAATTGCTTGTTCAATTTCAAAATCAGGTGCTCGTTCAGGCATCTCAACGATATCTCTGGGCGCCTTAGGTCCACCGAAGCCACCGTCATAGAGGGCACAATCCCAGCTCTCGTTAGTAAAGAGTTTTGTACCAGCTTCATCGAAGGTTTCGCCGATATGTTGAGCGAGGCAGCCACGGCCTTCACCTCGATCAAACAGGCCTTTTAGCAACACTGTAGTGCTCAATTTCCCCGGACAGGTGGGTAATGGCTGATGAATATGGAGATCAAATCCCCAATGCAGAGATCCACCCCACTGGAAACCATAATCTATAGTCTTGGTCACCTCGGCGTCGACAATTTGTATTGCCGCAAACATAGGTAATACTTTTAAATTCTTTTCATACACATAATCTAAATCTGTTTTACCGTCACTTCCTGCACCACAACCCAGTGCAAACAACATGACATCTTTTTGTGTATATTCATTGATGAAGGGGCCGTATATTTGTCCCTGCATCTCTAATTTTAACGCCATTCGAAACTCCTTTTACAAACCAAGAAACACAACGCCTGACGGGCTATTTGAACTAATAACAGTGGGATCGGGATCACCTGATCCCACCGATTTATTTAAGGCTATTAATCGAAAGATTATCGGCCTTTCCAAACAGGGTCACGCTTCTCAGAAAAAGCGAGAGGTCCCTCTGATGCATCTTCTGAACGCAATACTGACGGATAATTTTTCAAGGTTGCGGTGCGGATATGACGATAGCCTTCTTCAACTGATAGCTCAGCCGTTTCGCGATATATTTCTTTAATTGCGGCAATGGCCAAAGGTGCGCCCTGAGCAATTTGCAGAGCCAATTCACGCGCGGTCTCCATCAGTTTATCGCTTTCAACCACGCGGTTAACGACGCCCCAACGAAGTGCTTCTTCGGCGCCCATACCACGGCCAGTCATCATCAACTCATTGACAATTGCAGGCGGTAACAATTTAGGCAGACGTAGCATTCCGCCGCTGTCAGGCACAATACCGAGTTTGGCTTCAGGCAAAGCAAAACTGGCATTCTCAGAACAAACAATCATGTCTGCCGCAAGCGCAAGTTCAAAACCACCACCGAATGCATAACCGTTTACCGCTGCGATGACAGGCTTGTCTAGATCAAAAATCTCGGTTAAACCCGCAAATCCACCCGGGCCAAAATCAGCATCTGGTGCTTCACCTTCGGCCGCGGCTTTCAGATCCCAACCAGCAGAGAAGAAACGTGCACCAGCACCGGTAATAATGGCGACGCGCAGTTCTGGGTCTTCACGAAATGCCAGGAAGGCTTCTCCCATCTCAAAACTGGTTTTGGCGTCAATGGCATTCGCCTTGGGTCTGTCCAAGGTAATTTCTAAAATACTGCCATTTCGGACGATGTGTAATGATTCGCTCATACTAATACTCCATTAGGAGTCATCAAAGATGACTCTCATTAAAAGATTAATTCAGTTATTGGATTTAATTAATTGGGTTTAATTAATTGGGTTTAATTAATTCGATATAATTCACTTTATTTAGCTGGAATTATTAAAACAAAGGTCATGCAAGAAGTTTCTTGTCTACTTTACAAGTACACGTTCTTGGGAAGAACTCTCTTATTTCAACAATAGATGGAACTTTAAACTTAGCCATATTTTCAGAACAATAATTGAGTATATTATCGACACTCAATGACTCGCCCTCATTAAAAATAACGAAGGCTTTTACTGCTTCATCACGGATATGATCCGGAACACCGATAACCGCAGCATCGAGGATATAGGGATGAGACATCAGAACTTTTTCAATTTCACTACTTGAAATATTCTCTCCAGAGCGTTTAATCATATTTGTCTTTCTATCGACAAAATAAAATAATCCCCTTTCATCGACATATCCTTTATCTCCGGTGTAGAGCCAACCGTCAGCAGTCAAGACCTGTGCTGTCGCTTCTGGATCCTTATAGTACCCCTTGAGTATGGTTCTCCCGGGAACCCCTTTGACTCGCAGATCGCCAACAACATTTGGCGCAACTTCATCGCCATTAGCATCGGTGATCTTAGCGTCATAGGAAAGACCCGGTCTGCCGATGGACGGCCAGTGACGTTCTTCACCTGGCGTGTCACCGATTAAACCGACTAAGGTCTCAGTCATACCATAGGAATTAAACAACTCAATCTTGAATCGTCTTTCGAAATCTGACTTTTCCTGATCTGAAATGTGCATAAAAAACAACATGTCACGAAGACAATGCTCGCGTTCATGGGGCATGACCGGCTGCAACATTAAAGTCCGAACTATCATCGGCATACTGTGGGTGATAGTGGCCTTATAATCGCAAACCTGCTTCCAAAACTTACGTGCACTGTACTTCTCAAGCATGACTAAACGCGCACCAACAGTAAACGCAGCCATAGCCGCATTGCACTGAAAGTCGATATGAAAGCTGGGCATCATCGTTAAATAGATGTCATCAGATCTCAAGTTTGTTTGCCAGGCTGTGTAATAACCCGCGAACAGAAGATTACAGTGAGTGATCTCCACTCCCTTAGGCCTGGAGGTTGTGCCAGAGGTACATAAAATTTCGACCACATCATCACTGCTTAATGGCACCATCTTGTCTAACTGACTAGATTGTTGGCTCATAAGCTTATCGAAATTAATCGCATTCGAAATATCTGTACTTATCGACCTTGCCACTAAGATATTAGTGACTAAATTATCGTCATCCTGCGCTATTCTTTTAAAAGTAGGCAGAAACTCCTCTTCAATAACCACCGCTTTTACATCACATTTATTAATGATGTAATTACACTCTCCATATACATATTGCGTATTAAGAGGAACGATAACAGCGCCAATTTTTGCTAACCCAAACCAACAGAATATAAATTGAGGGCTGTTATATAACTGTACAGCGACTTTATCCCCCTTATTAATACCTAACTGAAGGAATAAGTTTGCTGCCTTGTTAATTTCGTCATTCAGTGCACTATAAGTAAACTCTCGGACATCGCCAGCAGCATCCTCAAAAACTAATGCTGTGTTATCACTATATTTACGCGCACGCTCTTCCCACATGCATCTGATTGTTTTGCTACCAACGATATCCATTATCAATGCCTCACTTACTACCAGAGACTTTGGCCAAGCCTTTTTCACTTAAATTTTGAATTTCTTCATCCGAATAACCAATATCACTCAAGATATTCGCAGTATCCATACCGTGTTTCGGCATTCCGCGCCATATCTGACCAGGATTATTCTTGAATTTAGGCATCACGTTTGGCCCTTTGCAGGTCTTGCCATCAATGTTTTGCCACTCGGTAATAGACTCACGCGCCACATACTGTGGGTTAGTCTCGAGCTCAGGAACCGTCAACACCTTAGCGCTGGCGACTTTCAGCTCGGCAAATCTTGCTAACGCCTCTTCAATAGTGCGAGTCGCGAGATAGGCATCCAGACTATCTTCAACCTGCTGACCGAAAGGACATTCAACGCGATGGATCAGCTGAGTTCCTGCAGGGATCTCCTCTGTGCCAAATAGATGAGAAATATTCATATCCTTGAACATCTCTTCAATCTGCATTGCACCGACCAGCTCCATAACGATGTAGCCGTCCTTACAGGTGTACAGACCACAACCGGCATAATAAGGATCTTTACCTTTGGTCATACGCGGGCACATCTCACCACCGTTGAAGTGATCCATCATGAAGTACTGACCCATACGCAACATCACTTCATACATGGCGATGTCGATACTTTCGCCGACACCGGTTTCACGAACACGGTATAAGGCCGCCAAGGCTGAAGTGGTCGCTGTCATGCCTGAGAAGTAGTCAGCCGTATAAGGGAAAGCCGGCATAGGCTGGTCCTTGTCCCCGTTCTGGATAAGGTAGCCACTGAACGCCTGAGCAATCGTGTTGTAAGCAGGAAGGTTAGTATACTCATCGGTGCCGTACTGGCCGAAACCTGACAGATGAGCAACAACCAATTTCTTGTTATGCTGCCACAAAACTTCGTCTGTGATACCGCGACGAGCGAAGGCGGGTCCTTTACTCGCTTCAATGAAGATATCAGTCGTTTCCATCAATTTTAGAAACGCATCCCGACCTTCATCTTTAAAGATGTTCAGAGACAAGGCATGCAGATTACGACGAGACAGCTCTGGATAGTTAGGCTGTACACGTATGGTGTCTGCATAAGCCACATTCTCAATCCAAATGACTTCAGCGCCCCACTCGGCAAGCATCTGGCCGGCAAAAGGCCCTGCGATTTCAATACCGGAAAATACAACTCGAACCCCTGCTAGCGGGCCGAACGTAGGAGTGGTTAATTTCTTTGACATATTACCCTTCTCTTTTATATTCAAACAAAGACTCTGCACGACGATACGTCGGCAATCTCTAATAAAGACTCAAACGGATTTGAAGATAAGGCGTACTGAACCTTGAAAACGTGATGACGATAAATGCGCGTTTTCGGGAACTAGGCAAGTATTTAAATGGCCTCCACAATGGTTTGTGGAGGCCTTGCCGTACGGATTAAACCCAGCGACAGTTACTTATATTGCTTCAACACAGAACGACCTAAGGTCAGAATTTGCATCTCATCTGAACCGCCAGACACTCTGTCGACACGAATGTCACGCCACATACGGCTGATACGATGCTCACCGGCAATAGCGTAACCACCCAGAACCTGCATGGCAGAATCGATGACTTCAAAGCCCGCATTTGCGCAGTAGAATTTGCACATTGCCGAGTCACCCGAAGTCATGACGCCGTTATCACATTTCCAAGCTGCTTCATAAACCATGTTTTTCATGCTGTTAAGCTTGATAGCCATATGAGCAAACTTCTCTTGGATCAGCTGGTATCGACCAATAGCCTCACCGAATTGCACACGTTGATTGGCATATTTAGCCGCATCTTCGAATGCACAGTACGCTGCACCATAGTTGGTCAGTGCAACGAGGAAACGTTCAGAATCGAACTCCTCCTTAACACGAAGGAAGCCATTGCCTTCCTCACCAAACATGTCTGACTCTTCGAGTTCAAGTTCGTCAAACTGCAACTCACAGCAGCTGTCCATTTTTAGCCCAAGCTTTGGCAGTTTGCCTAGCTTGATCCCAGGTTTTGACATATCGACAAACCACTCGGTGAAGATTGGCTTTTCTGAATCGGCATCTTTAGCCATCACCACGATGTAAGGCGTACCTGCCGCACTCGTGATAAAGCACTTACTACCAGTCAGATAAATTTTGCCATCCTTTCTTTTATAAGTGGTAAGCAAGCTACCCACGTCAGAACCGGCACTAGGCTCAGTAATCGCCGAGTTCCACATCTGCTTACCGGTGCCACGAAATGCCATGATCTTATCGATCTGAGCTTGGTTACCGTGTCTCAGTACAGTAGCAATACCTGGCAGCTGGTAAAGAACGTAAGTGGGAGCACCCAATCTTCCGAGTTCTTCCCAAATAGCGGTCAGAGTTACCATGCCTTCATTGAATCCATCGTACTCTTCAGGAAGCAACAAACTGTCGATCCCCATATCGGCTAACTCTTTGACAAACCTTTCAGGGTACTGACTGTTTTCGTCACACTCTGCGAAGTAGTTTTCCCAGTTCTCCTTCGCCATTAAGTCGCGAATACCAGAAACAAATAACTCTTGCTCGTCGTTTAATTTAAAATCCATCGTATATTCCTATAAATTGCTATTACTTGGCTAAAGAGCAGGCTTGTAGGCCAACACTAAGAGCTCCATTTGTTTTTACGAGCATCTTTCAAGAAAGAGATAATAATCATGACATTGACGATAATCAGCGGCGCACCACCGGCAATAATTGCCGTCTGTAGAGGCTTAAGTCCGCCCAGTGACAACAACACGATACCGATAACACCTACAAGTACAGACCAACCCACACGCACCCACACTGGTGGCTCGTTATCAGCATCGACTCCCTTACAGGTAGACATCGCCAACGTGTAAGAACAGGCGTTGATCAGGGTGACCGTTGCGAGGAAACATAAGATGAAGAAGCCCCACATGGTAATCGTGCTATACGGTAGTGCAGCCCAGGTTTCGATGATCGCTCTGGCAGCACCATGTTCAGAAATTAGCTGAGGCATGTTGATGATATTTTCATTCATCAAGTTCATGGTGTTACTGCCCAGAATGGTCCAAAGGAACCAAGTAGAAGCCGTCAAACCACCCACCATTGTCAGACAAAGCTCTCGTACTTTACGACCACGAGAGATCTTAGCCAGGAAGATACACATCTGAATGCCATACACTACCCACCAAGCCCAATAGAACACGGTCCAATCTTGCGGGAAGCTGCCTTCACTGATTGAACTGGTATAGAAGAGCATGCGAGGCAGTAGGTCCAACATGACACCGACTGACTCAGTGAAGTAGTTAACCGTGAAGCTGGTGGCGCCGATAAGGAACACCCAAACAAGCATGATGATACTTAGGTAGCTACGCAGATCACTGGCAAGCTTAACGCCCTTCTGTAGACCGAAGGCGACACACACAGCGTTAAAGATAATCCATGAAGAGATAACGATTGTATCGACTGCCGGGGTACGAGGAATGCCGAACAACCATTGGATACACTCAGTCACTAGAGGTGTAGCCAGACCTAGGCTGGTACCCATAGCAAGGATCAAGGCGACCACATAGATGTTATCGATACAAGTACCAATAATCCCCTTATGATGTTTACCTAGAATCGGCTCTAAGGTGCCACTGGGACGAACTACATCCATTTTCTTAACGAACAGGAAGTAACCCAAAGCAACGGTAAAGAAGCCGTAACCCATCCAAGGCAGAGGTCCCCAATGGAAGAGACTATAAGCAAGTCCTAACTCTTTTGCTGGAACCGACAGTGCTTCGAGATCGAAGGGAGGATAAGTTACATAGTAATAGACTTCTAACGACCCCCAGAACAACACTGCTGCCGATGTACAGGAAGCAAACATTAGGAAGATCCAACTTCCGGTACTGAATTCAGGTGTTTCCTGACCTAAGCGATTGTTTGCATAGGGTCCCCAGACCAGCCAAGCCCAACCCGCTGCCATTGCGATCATGTACCATTCAAACGCCCAACCCCATGTGTGGGTCAAATAGTGAAATACATCCTTAATTACCAAATTAGCTGCGTCCAGATCTCTTACAGTCAAGTAAGAAAGCAATATGACGATAAGCAATGAAGGAAAAAATATTTTCGGGTCAATAGTGACCTTCCTCTTTTTTACTTCGGTGATATCTACATCCATCGTTTTTTCATTCATCTTAATACATCTCCCTCTTATATTTAGGAGGATAATAGTGAAGGTTTCGAAGTTATTTCAATCTGTATACTTATCAGACCTAGTATTAGCTTATAGCTAGGAAGATTACCCCCGGCTATTAACGCTAACTATTAAGAATGGTTGGAGACGCAAATTAAAATAACTTAACACACCTTTTTCATTTTCTTACCCACTGACCACAACGTTGATTTATTAATTAACACTGCTTGGTTGACGACAGAATAATGCATTCCTTAACTTTCTTATTCAGTGATCGTTATCACGATCATTTGAAATAGAAAGAAAACGGAAAAAATCACTTTTAAAATAGTGTTATTCCCATCACAAAACAGGGGCTAAAAATGAAGTTTAAAAGTGGGTTAACGCAACAACAAATTAATAAAAAACGAAAGAACCAATGGAATCAAACACTCAAAATAAAGATGCATACCGTTGTTTTCATTCACCTTTATCACGTGCGCATATTGTAAGCCCGAAAAAGACATAGCCAAAAAACAAAGCGAGAATCGGCAAAACCTATTACTCAAAATAGTATTTCTAATAGTGATATTAGTACGGCTAAAACCCTTTATTAGTAGAGCTAACATTACTATTAGAAATACTGAGAAATACAATAAAACCATTAATAACCAACGCTATTAGCAGAGCTAATATTGTTATTACACCAGCTAAAAACCCTTGTATTTAAAGAGCTAAGACACCTATTAAATGAGA
>NZ_PJBM01000131.1:0-46156 GCF_002836075.1 Shewanella sp. GutDb-MelDb
TGGTTTTACCAGCTGCTAATATCTCTTTTGCAACGGGTGTGTATGACATAAAGTTGGGAGCGAGCACAGCCCAAACAGCCGAAAAGTTGGGTCCTCCAAGTATAACTCTCACACTTTTAAACCACGAACAAATATGGGGCTACGGACGTAACCTTTGGTTTACTTATTCAGCTGATAGGTTGAAATCTGTTAGCTCAGAGCTTTCGTTATTAAATAGTGCAGGCCAAAATAGTATCGGCTATAGAGATGGTTTTGATGATATTGAGTGGCAACTAGAGGGGATCATCGCTGCGCACAATAGCCCAATTGAGCAAGTAAGAGATTCGCTCTCGCTGTACGATATTAAAGAGAGTTCAGATCAAATAGTTATTACTCAAAAGCAACAACGCCTTATATTACAATTTGATGATTTTCACCCTACAACAAAAGACAAACCAGTGACTTTACTCACTCACTTCACGTTAACGGATAATGAATATGAGGCGAAAAAGCAAGCACTTCCTCAATTGACATCGGAACAAGAGCAATGGCTGTATAAGCACTTGCAACCTAATAATGTAGAGCTGATGACGCTACCAAACTTGCTTAAGCAGATCCCGCAAACCAATAAAATAAATATAGCGAGTGATGAGAAGCAGTGGTGGCTAGTCGGTAATCATGTTCTTTTACAATTTGATGATATTGAGCTCAGCCAAGCTCATATTAGTGAACCGTTTTTTACAGACAGTAAAAGCGATTCATTTTCATTGTCTGTAAAATCGCTGCAACTGCCTCAGGATAAACAAGGAATGTTAGCTTTATATGAAGACGCTATCGATAACAATGATGCAATTGATATCTTGCGGGAACATTTTAACCTCATCGCAAAATTTGAGTCAGAGGAAGATGATGCGGTAATTTATGATTTGTTTTTTACTTATTATTGACCCTCATTGAATTCAATAGTCGATCCCGTATTCAGCGGTTCAGTTACAACATCAGTTAACAGAAAAGCGCCCTTGCAATGGCGCTTTTTCATTAATACGTTTAGTTAAAAATGCGTGTTACTCAACTAAAGGCTCAGCTTTGTAATACCAATTAAGCAGTGCATGGTTAACGTCGCGGTGCTTCGCAACGTCAGAGCAAGGAGAGGACTGTTCGTCGATATCAAAAACGGCCAGTTCGCCATGCCTAGCTCTCACCATAACGTTCATGCCTTTGCTTCCACAATAGTCTGTAAACTAGCGCTCAGCTGCATAATTCTTTTGCAATCACATTAATGCCTTGAATAAATTAAATGATGATTGAAATTCAAAGGGGTGATGTTTATGCTTCGCAGCTCTCAATACAATATAAAGACCTTAAAAAATTAATGTATTGTCGCGCAAATAAAAGGAAAATTAATGAACTCTTCACAACACTACCCTATAGGCTCAACCGGACAGAAATGGAGCGATGCTGATAAGTTAGCTTGGCTTGCTATGCAGTCAGTAAAGCGCTCATATCAAGAGCAAGTACTGAGTAAAGTGCTGGCACTAGGGGAACAATTCACCCTAGAGCAATATGGTGCGCTGTCGTGTGATGAGGCTAAATATCCTTTGTATGCGCTAAAGAGTCATAACTGGCAGCCGACAAAACCGATTATTTTGGTCACCGGCGGCGTACATGGTTACGAGACGAGCGGTGTGCAAGGGGCTATTCGTTTTATGGAGACAAAAGCGCAAGCTTACGCTGAACATTTTAATATCGTACTCATTCCCTGTGTTAGCCCTTGGGGTTACGAGACTATTAACCGCTGGAACCCAGGTGCTATAGATCCAAATCGCTCATTTTATCAAGACAGCCCAGCAGAAGAGTCTGCGGCTGTACTGAACTACTTGGCATCAATTAATGCAGACATTTTTGCTCATATTGATTTGCATGAAACGACAGATACTGATAATAGCGAGTTTAGACCGGCGTTAGCCGCACGAGATGCCGTAGTGCATGATAATTGGAGTATCCCTGATGGGTTTTATCTCGTCGGTGACACCATTAACCCACAACCAGCTTTTCAAAAGGCGATGATTGCTGCAGTCGAACAAGTGACTCATATTGCTCCAGCTGATGACAGTGGCAAGCTGATTGGTGTTGAACTGGCACAGTTTGGTGTAATTAATTATGCCACCAAGGCATTGGGGCTGTGTGCTGGCTTAAGCGGTGCAACATATGTATCAACGACAGAAGTGTACCCAGATAGTCCACTGGTGGATGATGAGAACTGTATTATCGCTCAGGTTGCGGCGATCACCGGTGGTTTGGATTATTTGTTGACACTTTAACTACCATCGCCCCATTGTGATAATGGGGCGAATTTGATCTCTATTAAATGCCTATATATATAAATTACAGAGGGGAAAGTGTTGTTTTTGTTCCAGAAACGATATTAGTCACTACATATGTAATCTACTTTAAAATAATTCACATTCAATTCTAACGTCAATTCAAACAGAGAACCCACTAATTAAGCGCCTACTAAATCTAGGAGGCTGCACTTCATATTTTGTTTAAAACATTCATTTCTAAATCATCAAGTTAACTAGTACTTCCGTACCTGAAGTTTTTCTTGATACCTTAATTTCTAGTCGTTAGGTTGGCTAAAGAGGTCAGATGTCTGACCTCGTAAAAGACTATTCAGACAATAACAATAGAGATAAAAAATGAAGATCTTTAATCAATTCACCTTAACCTTACTGGTGTTGGTCGCTATCAGCCCTTTTGCACATAGTGCAACAGGGATCGCATTTATACATGGAACCGGACATCAAACTGATGCTCTTTCTGATTATTGGAGTCGAGAATTTGTCGATACCGTTAGGCAGGGGATAACTGAACCGGACAATTATGTTGTTGTAAATTGTGATTTTGACCAATACATGTGGCAAGAATCTGCGGCTGGTTGCTTAGCTGAACAGTTGTCGAGCTTTATCAACACTAAACAGATCGATTCGCTGACGATGATCACCCACTCTAATGGTGGCAATGTTGTGCGTTGGATTCTTTCAAATCCAACTTGGGACAGTCGTTATCCCAAGATTATTAATGTTACCGAGCGCGTGGTGGCACTCGCTCCCTCAAGTGGAGGTACGCCATTGGCGGATGCGGTAAATCAAGGCAATGTTTTTGAAACCTCTCTAGGTTGGTTGTTAGGTTATGGCAGTGATGCAGTCAAGCAGCAACAAGTTAGTTGGATGCAGTACTACAACAACACTTGGTTGCATGGAACCTCAGGACGACCTAGTTTAAGTCGCCCCTTTGAGGTGGTGGTTGGTTCTGATGTAGATTCTGCTATTTGGGATGGTGACAGTTATTGTGCTGGCTACCAGTATCAAGTTGCATTAGAAACGACTCAAAACTGGTTGGATGATTGCTCTGATGGCTTTTTAGAATGTAGCTCTCAAAGTGCCGCAGGAACGGTTTGGTTTACTGACAAACAACGCACAGCAGGAAAAGAGCCGTTAAGCCACCAACAAAGTCGACGTGCTTGTTTTAACCTTCATCGTCTAATTCGCGATCATATATAGGAGCCACCAATGAATATATTAACAAGTGCTTTGGTGACAATCACCGCAGGGGTTCTTTTTGCCGGCTGTCAGAGTGATGAACCGCAAGCCACAGAGTCAAAGCAGAGTATGGAAGTAAGTACTAAGCTGTTTACGCTCGCTACGCCACAAGTAGGAGATCTTATTATTGGCGAGGTTCAGAGCCCAGTTTTAGATGCAATCAATAGTAGCCGGGATTCAATTAGTTTCGTTAACGTCAATCCTAGTGAGCAAGCGTTACTATTACCCTCGTCGACTTCCAGTAGTCAAAGTGATGAGTTTTGGATGACGGTGTCGGGGGCAGAACTCAATAAAGGGGTTAAACTAGCCATAAGCCAGCCGTCAAGCATTATCAGAGTTGCCCCAAGAGCGGATAATCGCTCTGGAAGTATCATTAAAAGCCAGTCGATATCACCAGAGCAGATTCAGCTACAAAAAGTGGGTGCTAAAACTGACAAGTCTGTATCGTATATCAAGTCATTAACGGATGCAGATGCATTGGCTACTGCAGGGCTAGATGATAATTCAAGTGCACTCACATTATCAAAAAATGCCACAGCTGGGATATATAAGCTAAGGGTAGTGCAATCGCTTGATCAAGGTGGCCAATATTTAGTGAATGTGAAAGAGAAGGGATCTCCCTATCAGCTAACGTTATCGAGTATTAACCGTGTAGCAAGTGACGTATCAAGTATGCCGCTGTCTCTTAGTTTAAGTAATAGCCAGTCGGAGCTACAGCCGCAAGCAAGTTTGAAGCATGCAGATGGAAAAATTCAGACTTTAGATTTGAAGCTGGTCAATGGTCAATGGCAGGCTAAGTTACCGACAGCATCTAAGATGCCAGAGAGTAATTTAGGCTTGAGTGAAATCCAAGTAAACATTCAAACCCAAGTGAATGGCCAAGCCGTTTTTAGAACGGTAAAAACGGCTTTTAAGCAATTTGTACCGACGGCGAAGCTCAATAGCTCTGTAGAAAGTCAGTGGCAAGATCAAGTGCCAAAGCTGTTGATATTTGATGTTGCAGTAGAGCACGAGGGCCGATTTGGTATAAATGCTGCACTGACAGGTACGGACGAACTTGGCAATGACAAGCTTATTCTGACGACGCAATCAGCCAATTGGTTAACCTCTAAGTCATCTCAAATAACCCTAAATCTTGATGCGAGTGTCATTAAGGCGTCGGGGTTAAAAGCACCTTTTAAGATAAAGTCGCTAGAACTTGTGGATCAAGGACAGATGGCGAGGTTGAGCTATCTGCAGCAAGCGCTAATAATGCGTCTATAAACAGTAAGTCATAGCGCTAGAGTTGAGATAAGGCGCGTTACATATACCTGAACGATTTCACCATATTCGTTTTCGAACTCCCGTAGGATAGCTGAACAAGGCTGTGATTGAGATGATGGTTATTCTCATTTCAATATCATTAATGCAGTACAGATATTCTACGGGAACTTACGACAGGTATGGCAAGATGTAATATACTTATTCATTATTAATCAAAAGGATAATAACATTTGGTGCTGTCACAGCTAGGCTCTCATTAACAACATATTGCGGAACCATATCTATATTGGACATTGCTTGCCCATTCGAGCTTAGATAACAATAACGGCTTTACTGTCGTAAGCAGTGAACTCTCGTATTCTTAGCCTGTATTGCATTGTACTCGATGATACTGAGGTGTTTTTTTTTGATAAAGAGATTGGTATTATTATCTGTTAAATAGAATCTCTTGAATGTTATGGAGATGCTACTTAATAAAACAGCAATGTAATTCAAAGGTTTACCCCTTAATAATGGAATGAGGATTATGATGAAGTATCTTTTAGTGCCCCTTTTATGTTTGAGCTTTAGTGCATCGGCGCTCAATGTAGATAGTATCGATATTCGCGCTGGAATGGTTTACCAAGAAAACACGGATATGTTGCTTACAGGCACTTATAATCAAAAACGTAGCAACGGAAAGCTTAAGAAAAAAGTTAATTATCGTAATGGTCTAAAATCTGGCTTGAGCACAAAGTATTACAGTAGTGGCACAGTTGAGACCGAATATAGCTATAAGGATGGTAATAAGAGTGGTGAATACCGTGCATTTTTTAAGAATGGTTATGCTGAGGAAATAGGGTATTACCGTGGTGATATAAAGCATGGTGAATTCACTCAGTATTCAAAAAAGTCGAGTGATTTAAAAGTAAGCCAGACTCACTATAGTGACGGCCACAAAAATGGCTTGAAACGTGAGTGGTATAAAAGTGGTGAGTTAAAAGAAGCTATTGGTTACCTCAATGATAAAAAAGATGGCGTAAAAGTTGAGTATGCTAACAATGGTTCATTAGAGAGCAAAACCGAATATAAGTTGGGTGAAAAGCAAGGGAAAGAGCAAGAGTGGTACAGCAACGGTAGCCTCAAAGAGGAAAAGAATTACTTACATGATGAGAAACATGGCACCGTAGTCAAATATTATGACAATGGCAAAAAGAAGAGCGAAGTTGAATACGAATATGGTAAAAAAGTGAGTAAGGTTGTTAAGTGGGAAAAAAATGGCCAACTGAAAGACTAACGCCGCTATTTTTTTATGAATAAAAAGGTCAGTTACTGCTGACCTTTTAGCTTTGTGTTGAGTTATTTCATAGGGAAATGGATAAAGTTCGGCAATAGTAATGTTTAAGATCTATGACTTGCAGAAGCAAGCATGAGTTGATACAACTCTTGAGCAGCGGGGCCTGTTTTAGCACCTTTAGGTAAAGTCAGGTGCAAGGGAACTTGGTATTGATTTGAATGCTCAACCCTAAGGATCTTTATATCATTATCATTATGTTTTTCGATTATGTGTCGAGGTAAACGGCAATAGCCTAAGCCTTGCTTTGTTGCTTGCCACGCATGATCAAAATTATCGACGGTAATGCGCTGGTTCGACTTTAGCCAGCCGACATCTTGCTTAGCGTGATGGCCTAAGTCTCGGATCACAATCTGCCTAGTGGCACTGAGATCTGCTAAACAGGGGTTAAGCTTCTCGGCTAACGGGTGGCTTTTGGCCACAACGGGTAACATGCTAGCCATCCCAAATGTTTCTGACGGGTGGTTAGTTATAGGCAAAGTGATAATAGAAATATCGGCACTTTCGTTAGTGACCATCTCTTGTGTTTTTGACAATGATGTTTCTACCACTTGAATTGATGTTGTGTGGTTTTGCTTAAAGAATTCAGCCATCGGTGCGTATAGCCATCGGCGATCACATAGATGATCGATAGCAACTGTTAATTCTGACTCGGTCCCTTGGGCGAGTTGAGTACTTATCTCCTCAAGAGCTTTGGCTTGTTCAAGCATAGATTGCGCTCTTCGAAGCAATGATTTTCCATCATCAGTGAGTATAGACCTGCGTCCCTCTACTTTGAGTAACGGCACTCCCAATTGATCTTCTAGTTTTCTCACCGAATAAATTAACGTGGTATGGCTTTTATTCAATGTCGCCGCAGCCGCTTGAATGCTACCCGCTTTATCAATTTCAAATAATGTTAACCACTGATCTAAGGTTGTCTTTAATCTCATATGTCTAATTTAGCTACATCAACTGGCAGTATTATGAACTTTTATGTCCAATTTTTATAGGTATTATGACACCTCTCTTAAGGCGGAGAGGAGTAAAACTTCATTCATCTGAACTTGGAGCTATTACATCGCTCGCCAATTTTGCCATTAACTCGATCTTTGGAGATAAATTATGAACACATTATTACAAGTTGACTTTGATTATACAGGACCCTTTGGTGACGAAATGGCAGCAATGCTGACAGATCTTGCTGAGTCGATTAACAATGAAGCCGGCATGATCTGGAAAATCTGGACAGAAAACCAACAAGATAAACTTGGTGGTGGGATCTATTTGTTCGAAGATGAAACCACAGCCCGTGCTTATCTAGAAATGCATTCAGTTCGCTTAAATAAGATGGGTATTGAAAATATTAGAGGGCTGGTTTTAGCGGTAAATCCCTTACTTTCAAACATAAATAAAGGACCTATTGCTTAGGCAATTAATAGAGAGAAGATGATGAATAACCGAACATTTTTAACCGTGAACGGCACGATTTATGTGATCTTTGCATTGGCTTTATTTTTTATTCCTGCTTTGATGTGGCCGATGTACGGGGTTGAAATAAATGACCGATATGCTTATTTCTTGTCTCAACATACGAGTATATTTCTAGGCGGTATAGCGGTGATTTGCTTATTACTAAGAGATATAGAAGTAGGCCAAACCGCTAATAAGCTATTTAAGGCACTGTTTATAACTAACCTGTTAGGGGTGATGATCACTGTCTATGCTGGAGTTTCGGGGATCTTTGTTGGTCTCGGCTGGAGCGACCCAGTGTTCTTTACATTGCTGGCTATTTTGAGTTATTTACAGCTGGCGAAACAAAAGCCACACTAATAAAGTAACGTAAAAACAGCAACCTAAAAGATTGCTGTTTTTATAATACTAGGCTTCAGACGCTATCACCGCTTTTATTCCGTGGGGGTGAACCTTTACGCACAGACCATTCTTCTTAAAGGCGATAGTCGGGTTAGCGAGTCGCTCTTTATCGCCCTTTGGCGAACTCTGCTTCACCTTAATATCGGTTGTACCGGCAATGATAGGCGCAAGTGTTGGCACGGCACTAACGAGCTGTTGGCTTAATGACTCACAATCAATGGCATCGCACTTAAATACTAGCTCGACATGTTCCCAACCCTGTTGTGGGTATGTTTTTTCACCAGGATAGGGCAGTTCAACGCAATGGATCTCTATATCATTTAGCATGAGTGGCGCATCAAGCTCAATAATCAAGATGGGTCTGCCATTGATCATGTTGTCAGAGATGATGTTACCGTGTCTTGCAAATTGGCTTCGTAGCTCATCGGCAGCTTCAGCTGTATTGACGCGTAAAGCGCTGTGGTCGCACTCTAGATTAAGTGTGTCTAGACCCAGTTCACCGATAAAGGCGGTAATTGATTGGCTGAAGCTCGGCCAACTTTGGCTTAATTGCTCGTATGTCATAACAAAGGTTTCCTGATAAACGCCTGACTGAGTCGATGAAAGATAATTATTCAGCCTTGTAGGCTACGGCTAAGGCCAGATTTCGATTGGAGTACCCGCGTCAATCGCACGCCATAACTCATCCATTTCAGCATTGGTCACAGCGATGCAGCCATCGGTCCAATTGTAATTTTGTGCCTCTTTTGGACTCAGGTTTGAATGGGGGTTCTCACCATGGATCATTATCTGTCCTCCTGGCTGAATTCCTAAAGCATCAGCGCGTAATTTGTCTTCATCATTAGGGTAGGAGATATGAATTGAACGATAGTAGGCGCTGTCTGACTTTTTGTAATCGAGTAAATAACGGCCTTCAGGGGTGCGTTGATCGCCTTCGGTCAGTTTATGTCCTACGGGGTTATCGCCCATTGCTATTCGATAGGATTTGAAAATCTTGCCTTGGCTTAATAATGATAAGCTTGCTGTTGATTTGGTGACGACGACTAAATCGGCTTTGTCGCTAGCGAATGAGAGGCTTGGGATTAGGCTACACAACAGCAGTGTTACTTTAAGCATGGAAAAACAGATAAAACGCATGTACAACCCTGAGCATAACGCCCTTAGCTTGTGAATATATGACTTATGTTACCTCAAAAACCTTGATTGTTGATGTATACGGATAAGATTATTTTTGAGCTCTTGCGGTTTGCGTGTCACACTATTCGTATCATCTATTTTAATGCCTTGATAATTCGGTTTAAGTCGAATGAGTTTAGAGCAATGTATAGCAAGGAACAGCGGTCAAAATGGTAAATGAAACGGATTCAGAAAGCTTATTTAAGCTTAAACTTCGTCGAATAATTTTTGGAACTGATACCCCCGCAGGCCGCTTTTTCGATATCAGTTTAATCGTCTGTATTATCCTTAGCGTGATGTTGGTTTTTCTTGATACCGTTGGACATATCCATCAAAAATATGGCGAGATAATTGTTGTCTTAGAGTGGGGCTTTACCCTCATTTTTACAGTGGAATATTTACTGCGTTTATATTGTTCAGCCAGTCCGCTAAGTTACGCTAAAAGCTTTTATGGGGTAGTGGACCTGTTATCTATACTACCGACTTATTTAGCGTTAGTATTCCCTGGTGCCAATTTCACCATGGTGATCAGAGTCTTAAGACTATTTAGAATATTTAGAGTATTCAAGCTTTTACGCTATTTAAGTGAAGGTAATATACTGTTACGAGCAATGATACAATCGAGCCGTAAAGTCTTTCTGTTTTTCTTCTCAGTCAGTTTAATCGTCGTGGTGTTAAGTTCAATCATGTATGTTGTTGAAGGCCCTAATAATGGCTTTACTTCAATTCCAAAATCTATCTACTGGACCATCGTCACCATTACCACGGTTGGCTATGGCGACATTACCCCTGGTACTAACTTAGGGCAGGCAATTGCCGCATTTACGATGCTGTTGGGTTACTCCATTATTGCTATTCCTACGGGTATTCTCACCGCGGAGATCTCTCAAGAGATAGGGAGAAGTAAAGATTTACGCCGTTGCAGTAATTGTTTGAAAGTGGGGCATGACAACAGTGCATTGTATTGTGATAAGTGTGGTAGCGAACTTGAAACGGATATTTAGCGTTGTTTGAGTGAAGCGAGTTCAGCCAATACACATAAATAAAGCTGCCCCAACATTAAAGATGCATCTAAATTAGCCACAGGCTAAGAGGTTTTATGGCAGTAGCCAAGTTTGTACAAGGATCGATTCTGCGGCATATTTTGACGATGAGTTCAACGGCTGCCGTTGGCATATCTGCGCTGTTTGTGGTCGATTTGCTGGATATGTTTTTCTTGAGTTTATTGGGTGAACAAGAGCTTGCCGCCGCCGTGGGCTATGCAGGCACCATTTCATTTTTTACGACCTCTATTGGTATCGGGTTATCCATTGCTCTGGGCGCTCTAGTGTCACGCTCTATTGGCGCTAAAGAGATGAAAAAGGCCAAGCGTTTGTTACTTAATAGCGCAGTGGTCACTTTGTTGATCAGTATCGTCGTGGCTATCAGTGTCTTTCTTTTTATTCCCGAGCTGCTGAGCCTTGTGGGCGCAACCGGTAAAACCGCGGAACTAGCAGCTGATTACCTCTATATATTAGTGCCTTCATTACCGCTAATTTGCTTGGCAATGGCGCTAGGTAGCGCCTTAAGAGCCGTTGGTGATGCAAAATTATCGATGATATCAACGTTAGTCGGCGGTGGCGTTAACGCGATCTTTGACCCTATTTTTATCTTTATGTTTGCTATGGGAATAGAAGGTGCCGCAGTGGCTTCTGTTTTAGCCCGCTTGGCGGTACTCCTGGTGGCAGCAAGAGGGGTAATGGTTAAGCATAATTTATTTGGTCGCTTTAATAAGGAGCATTTTATTGCCGACTTAAAGCCTATTTTTGCGATAGCGGGACCCGCAATGCTCACCAACGTTGCAACACCGATTGGTAATGCTGTTGTGACACGTGCGATTGCTGATTTTGGTGACAGTTATGTTGCGGGTTGGGCGGTATTAGGCAGGTTAATACCGGTTTCATTCGGGATGATTTTTGCCTTATCGGGTGCTGTGGGACCGATTGTAGGACAAAATTATGGTGCTCAGGAGTTTGGACGGGTGAAGGAGTCATTGACCCGTGCGATTCAGTTCTGTAGCGCCTATGTCGTGGTGGTCTCAGTATTGCTATTTTTAAGCCGTAATCAAATCGTCAACGTGTTCGACATGAAAGGTGATGCCGCAGAATTGATTTTATTCTTTTGTAGTTATATTGCGATATTTTTCATTTTTTCGGGGGTATTGTTTGTCGCAAACGCTTCATTTAATAACTTAGGTAAAGCTAAGTATTCGACGTTATTTAATGTTGGTAAAGCAACGATTGGGACTATCCCATTTGTGTATTTCGGGGCTAAGTGGGGTGGAGTTTACGGAGTACTTGTGGGCCAAGCTATAGGCTCGATTATCTTTGGTGTGCTTGGTGTGTTAATGGCTTATCGTTTAGTGGATAAAGTAAGAGGTCTTACCGAAGGACAGACTAAAACGAGTGACGTGCCGCAGACTGCTGAAGTGATAAGTGAGTTTGATGAGGAATTAAGTTTAAGTAGCCAAAGTCCGTTGTCTTCTTCATGTGCAAATATGGCAATGGTGACAGAAGAGCAGGATTGTGAAGCAAGTAATGAAATCGCTGAGCTTATTGGTGTGAAAGGCAAGGGCCCATCAACCAAGTAAGCTCAATAACACAAACCTAATTAGCTGGTTGGTGTGGCATCCGTTTCACTAGTATCGATAGATACTTCAGTCGCGGTAGCGCTCTGTGCTGCTAATTCTTCAGCTTCAAGCTTAGCTAAATTCTCAGCACGTTCAGCCTTAGATACGTATTTTTTGATCGTAGGAGGAGTGTGCTTATTTAAACGAGCCTTGGCACGCTTCGCCGTCATTTTGATCATTTTCTGTTTTTTGTTCATGTGTTCTCTACGATACGTCAATCTAAGACAATTTTAGCGCATTGTGCGCCAAGCTTGAAATCGGAAGCGGATTTTACCCTAAAGCTGACCGCTACGCCACAGTACCAACCTCAATTCCTTAAGTATGTCGTTAATTTGTAGATATTCAAACAGACAAATATGTGCTTAAAATGGCTCGCTAATACAGTTAGGGACATTTTGTAGCGGATAAAAGGCCGTTATATTGGTCTAGAACTCACTCTTTATTAGCGACGATTACATATGAGCTTTGCCTTGATATCACGACGTATTTCGGCACTATGCAGCAGTTGCGGGCCTAGTGTTATTAGCGTAATCGCCAAACAAACTTTAAATGCACAATTTTGCATGCCTAGAAGTGACAGAGTTCAAGGCATCAAGTCGCAGTAATTGTTATTCTCGGCTTTGGCATACGGTTCCGCTCTTGCTTCCGCATTTAATCTCCAGAGTGGGACGAGATCACTAGCCTTAAATTAACTGACACATTTGAGTAGAGATAAAATGCAAACGATCACTTTTTTCCAACGTTTTGAGAATGATATTCTGGCAGGTCGTAAGACAATCACTTTAAGAGATAAAAGTGAGTCTCACTTTGAAGCTGGCCAAACCGTTAATGTGGCCAATTTAGAAACCGCAACTTGTTACGGTCAGCTACACATTCTAAGCGTTGCTTGGGTTAAGTTTGACGACTTAAACTTGTTGCATGCTCAGCAGGAAAATATGACTCTGGTAGAGTTAAAGACCTTAATTAGAGAGATCTATCCAGAAATCCAAGCGCTTTATCAAATTAACTTTAAATTGCTATAGCCATAACTTAAACCATTTCAATCTGCTTAGACTCATCTCAGCGGGTCCAATGTCTATTCATAAGCAGGGTTTTTGAATAACGATAAATCATGCAATATCAACATCGAGCAAGTAGACTTAGCATTATTCAAGTGAATAACACTAAGTAGACCATTCATGACAGATCAAAAAAGCGAACCTGCTACCCAAGTACGCGACAGCCTTATCCGCGCTGCGCGTATCTGCTTTATTGCTTCAGATTATGACAAAGTGAGTATTCGCCAAATCGCTGAAGAAGCAGGGGTTAATATGGCGATGATCCGCTACTATTTCGGTAATAAGCTTGGCCTCTTTGAAGTTATGATTGCCGAATTTATCTCGCCAGTGTTACAACGTAGTAAAACGATTAACCAGGGTGATAATCCGCTAAAAATGTCAGATATCTTAGACAATTTTTATCAAACGATGACAGAGACTCCCGATTTCCCCCGTTTTCTGTTCAGGCTAATGAGTTCAGAACATTCACATGAAGCCAAAGGAGTCATTTTTAAGCTGTTCACGCCATTAGCTAATCTAACGCCAATGCCGAAGCCGCTGTTACACAAGTGCAGTGATACCGATCCCATGTTGGTTAAGATGTCGATGATGAGCTTAATGATCTTCCCCTTTGTGATCCCACAATCAATGGCCGAGCTGCATGGATTTGAATTAGATGACGATTTTTATCAAAGATTAGCAAAACACAATATTAAGTTACTCGAGAAAGGTTTATTTGGAGATCAAGACTGATGGATATAATTAAGGGTAAACGTTGGTACTTTTTCCCAGCTGTAGCCGTAGGTGTTGTAACGTTATTTTCAGTGATTATGTTTAAGGGCCATCCTCCTCTAGAGGAGCAGTCAGAGCAAAGTAAGTTGGTAGACGTTATTGCCCTGCACAAAAGTTCTGTTGTCGCTCAAGTCGATGCGTTTGGCCGTGTAGCGCCAAAGGTGCAATGGCAATTGTTGCCTGAAGTTGGCGGTAAAATTATTTACAAGCATCCAGATTTAGCCGTCGGGAAAATGATCCCCGAAGGGACTTTGCTATTATCGATAGATCCGCTCGATTATCAAATTCGTTTAGCGCAAGCACAAGCCGATAGAAAAGCATTAGAAGGTCAACTGATCGGTAAAGGGTTACAGCTGGAGAACCTTAAGTTGTCACTCGAAATTGAAACCAATCGCTATGATTTGGTCAAATCCGATCTGCAACGTAAAGA
The DNA here is from genome assembly GCF_002836075.1 of Shewanella sp. GutDb-MelDb. NCBI lineage: Bacteria > Pseudomonadati > Pseudomonadota > Gammaproteobacteria > Alteromonadales > Shewanellaceae > Shewanella > Shewanella sp. GutDb-MelDb. The sequence continues at coordinate 14,135 of NZ_PJBM01000131.1, forward strand.
GACCTTAAGAAAGCAAAATTTGATCTCTCAATCTGAACTCGATGGTGAGCGCCAGAATGTGCTGGTTCAAAAGCAAAAAATCCAAGATTTAAACAACAACCTTAATCTAATGCCAAACGAAACTGATGTGCTACAAGCACAATTATTACAAGCCGTTGCGCGAGAAGATGAATCACAAAGCCAGCTCGATAAAACGGAAATTCGCCAGCCATTCGAAGGCCGAGTTTCCGAGGTTAATGTGGAAAACAACCAAGTTGTTTCGCCACAACAAGTACTGGCAAGGATCAATGGAACGGAGATCATGGAAGTTGAGGCGCAGTTATCGCTCGCCGATCTAATGACATTAATGAAAACCGTCGACAAGCCAACAACTTTGAATAAGCAGCTACCCAATGCTGAAACGCTCGGGTTAACCGCCGAAATCACCCTTAAAAGTGCTGCTTATGTCTTTAAATGGCCAGCAAAAATAAGCCGTATTGGCGAAACTGTTGACCCAACATTGGCCACCGTCAGTGTGGTTTTACAAGTTAAGCAGCAATATCGCGAACTCAAAATTGGCCAATCACCGCCGTTAGTTCACGGCATGTTTGTTAGCGCACGTATTAAAGGCAGTGCAAAAGACTACTGGATGGTGTCTGAGCGGGCTTTGCATGGGGACAAGTTGTATTTAATGGATAGCGACAACCGCTTGCAAATAATTGACGTGCAGGTGTTATTTCGTCAAGAAGGACATGCTGCGGTGCAAGGCGATCTTAATGACAATATGCAGCTGGTATTGACCGATATTATTCCCGCAGTAACCGGAATGGCGCTGCGCAGTCATAACAGCAATGCTGAGGTTTCAAACACAAACGAGGAAGCTGCGCTGTGATTGCCTTTTTTGTTCGTCATCCTACGGCAACTCATCTACTGATGTTGGCGCTTATTATTTTGGGTATAAAGGCCTTACCTGAGTTAAAGCGTGAAACGTTCCCTGAATTTTCGCCGAACTACATCAGTGCACGAGTGGTGTTACCAGGCGCATCACCGCAAGACGTTGAAGAAAACCTTTGTTTACGCATGGAAGATGCGATCGACAGTCTAGGCAGCATTGTTGAAACTAAATGTGACGCTTTGGAAGGCGTTGCGCAGATGACCATCAAGCTCGATGATAATGCCGATTTAGGCCGTAATCTGGTTGATGTTCAAACAAAAATCGCATCAATCAAAGACTTCCCCGCAGAGATAGAACCCCCCATCGTTGAAGAGCTTAACTTTAATGAGCCGATCATCGATATTGCATTGTCGGCATCAACCAGCAAACCAGAGTTGAAAGCGTATGCTGAGGATTTTAAGCGACGTTTAAAGCTTGATACCAGCATTCGCCAAGTTGAGATCGCTGGCTTTTCGCAACATCAACTATTAGTCGAGATCTCGCTTGATGCACTCAAGCGCTTAGGCATGAGTGTTGCCGATGTCGCTGCTCAAATTGAACAGCAAAATGTGCAACTACCGAGTGGGACGTTAGAGACCGCAAGTAAGAACATCTTGATAAGGTTCGACCAACGAGAAGTTGAAGCGGATAAGCTGGCCAATATCGTGATCCGTTCTAATGCCGAGGGCGGCGTGGTGCGCTTACGAGATGTCGCCAAACTGACGGACAGATTTGAGTTAGATGAAGATCATGTTCGTTTTGATGGCGAACCTGCGGCCATTCTTACGGTGTTTAAGAACAAATCACAAGACTCTCTGCGCTTGAAAGAGGAAGTGATGGGCTTTTTAGAGGCCGAAAAACTACGCACGCCCAGTGGCGTTAATATCAGTACCTCTAATGACTTAAGCTCCTTACTGTGGGACCGTCTTACCATGCTAACCAAAAATGGTTGGCAAGGGGTGTTACTGGTCTTTTTATGTATGTGGTTGTTTTTCAGCTTTCGCTATTCATTTTGGGTCGCAATGGGCTTACCTGTGGCATTTATGGGGAGTCTGTTCTTTATGGCGCAAGTGGGGTTGACGATTAACATCATGACCTTGGTGGCTTTTTTAATGGCGATCGGCATTATGATGGATGACGCCATTGTTATTGCTGAATCGGTGGCATCGCATATCGAACGGGGGTTAGATAAAACGGAAGCGGTGATCCAAGGCGTTAAGCGAGTACTGCCGGGGGTTGTTTCATCATTTTTAACCACGGTGTTTATCTTTTCTAGCATCGCCTTTATGGAAGGTGATATGGGTAAAGTGCTCAGAGTGGTCCCGCAAACACTTTTGCTTATTTTGACGGTGAGTTTGGTTGAAGCATTCTTGATTTTACCGAACCACTTAGCCCATGCAGCGAAAGGGAAAGAGCGTAAAACCAGTCGATTTAAAACCGAGTTTAACCGCAGGTTCGAGCATTTTAGAACCGTCAATTTAGTCGCAGCTGTGGAGTGGGTTATTGCTTGGCGCTATGCCTTTATGGGCGCAGTTATTAGTTTGTTGCTGATATCAGTATCGTTAGCTGCGGGGGGAATGGTTAAGTTTATTGCCTTTCCTGAGCTTGATGGTGATGTGGTGGAGGCGCGAATAATTTTGCCGCCGGGTTCTACATTAGCGCAAACAGACTTCGTGGTTGCCAAGATTGTTAGCGCAGCACAGGTGTTGAATGAGAAATACAGCAAAAATGAAGATGGTCAGCCGTTAATTAAGCATATTACGCAGCGGTTTAACTTCAATAGTGATGCTAACGAGAGTGGCGCGCATGTGGCGACGGTTAAGATCGACCTGCTCAGCGCCGAGGTGCGGCAAACACGGATAAACACCTTTATCCGTGAATGGGAGCAAGGCGTAGGCGAATTAGCTGATCCCATTGCCATTGTGTATAAACAGCCGAAAATGGGACCCGCGGGCCGCGCAATAGACATACGTCTGCGAGGTGATAATTTGCAGCAGCTTAAATCAGCGTCAATTGATGTGCAGCAATACATTAGTGGTTTTAACGGTGTATCGGGTGTCATGGACAGTATGCGTCCTGGTAAGTCTGAAATTTTAATGACCTTAAAGCCCGGTGCAGAGGCATTTGGTGTCAACGGCATGATGTTAGCGAGCCAATTGAGGGGCGCTTATTTTCATCAAACAGCAGATTACATTCAAGTGGGTCCAGAGAGTATTCAGATAGATGTGCAACTCGATAAAGGCGACGCTGCAAAACTTGAAAACCTGGCTAACTTTCCTATTACTCTCAATACGTCTGGCGAACAGGTACCGCTGTCAGCCGTGGCAGATTTCACTTGGCAACGTAATTACGTCAAAATTTCACGTTTAGACGGTATGCGCTTTGTGACGATCACTGGTGAAGTGGATACTCATCTAGCCAATGGGGGAGAAATTAACACCGCATTTAAAGAGGAACTATTACCCAAGCTATTAACGCGTTACCCAGGAGTGCGGGTCAGTTTTGAAGGTGAAGTCAAAGAAAGTTCCACGACTCGAAACTCAATGGTGTCCGGCTTTATTCTGGGGCTATTGGGGGTATTTGCTATCTTGAGTTTACAGTTTAAGAGCTACCTTGAGCCGTTAGTGGTGATGGCGGTTATACCGTTAGGCCTTATCGGTGTTTTCTGGGGACATTTACTGCTTGGGTTTTCCATGAGTATGCCTTCGATAATGGGATTTATTGCGTTGTCCGGAGTGGTGGTTAATGACTCGATATTACTAGTGCAATATATTCGTTTTCATGTGGATGAAGGGCAATCTGTGCATGAGGCGGTAGTGAGTGCCAGTAAGGAGCGCTTTAGAGCCGTGTTTATTACGTCACTGACCACTGCAGCGGGTATGTTACCGCTGCTACTTGAAACGAGTATTCAGGCGCAAGTATTGCAGCCATTAGTCATCTCAATGGTGTTTGGTATTTTTGCCTCGACCGCGCTGGTGCTATTTATGGTACCTGCTTGTTACGCAATATTAGAGGACTTTGGCAAAGTGAGTTTTAGCGCTAAAGATAATGAGCTAAGGGCATAGTACGGATAACAAGGGTCTCTTTTAAGGCCCTTGTTATCGCTGTGTTAAGAATCAAATCTGGCGATATCCTTCTCTGTGGCCCCTTCTTTGCATTCGCCTCGAATACTGCCACGGTCATACTGAATGGAACGGCTGATCTCGATATAACCTTCTCTGCAATATCCGGTCATCTCAATTGTCTGGCCAAGACCGTGTTCAATTTTCTGAGTCCAGGCCGTTAAATCCGGTCCTTGATAACGTTTTTTAGCGCGTTTCTTTTGTGATGCTCGCTGTTCATGAGGCAGAGGAGCTTGCTGAGCATTATTATCTTGAACGAGCTTAGCGCGATAGGTGAATAGTTTTAAGCCATTACTTTTGATATCTGTTTTAAATGAATCAGTGAGTTGACCTGCGAACTCTTCCGGCACTATTTCGCTAGTAAAGCTGCAGGCTGAAAGTAATAAAATTAACAGTAGAGGGTATTTTTTCATTATTGTTTTTATGTTAATAATTGGTTTCTATTGGTCAGCATAACGTATATTTAAGCAAGTTAGCAGGGGCTTTAGCTGTTTTTACATTAGGCTACTTTTGTATTAGAGGGCTTGGAGGCGGTATTTACTGATGACGGTGTATCTTACTACACTTGTCAGCAGTGTTAATTGTCACGTTTGCAATCAATACTCGATGGTTTATCAACGTCAGTGTCCACATCTGGGTACAATTTATAGAGTTGGTGATACTTCTACAGATGTTTGGTTGGTGTATAGGCAACACTATATTTGTTATATACCAACACCATTGGCTGTGTGATGCATCATCACTGACGACTGGAAAAATGTATTTGGGCATGCAATAACGGCCTTTAGTGAGGGGGCTCGTTTAGCTTCTCGATTGAGGGTATCTAACGCAAGTGTCATTTAAGGCTAACCACTTTAGCTGGCTGTCAGTGTGAATATGGTAGCTGGGCTGAACAGCATTTGGTTCATCCAGTGATACGATAGACAATGTTAGATAGCTGGGATGACGAGTATCTCTAAAGGTTAATTGCGAACCACAATGATGACAAAAACCCCGCCTTACAAACTCTGATGATGTAAATTCGGTTACCGAACCCACTAACCAGCTCACCTCATCGATATTAAAGTCCATCCACGCACCTAATACAGAACCCGTGCTCTTTTGGCATTGACGACAATGGCAAAAATCAGCGGAAAATGGTGTTGCCGTTAACTGATATCGTATTGCGCCGCAAAGGCAACCGCCTTGTTGTAAACCTGCTATTGTCATCAATCTCCCCCTGACTATTAGTTTTATAAGTGTGAGTGATTTCACCATATCCTGATTTATTATCTTTGTCATATACAGGTGCCTTCAGCGAGTAGAGTGTACGTTAGAACGCAATAAAGATTGCTAATAATAGTCACTCTCATCTGTTAGCGCGGCGTTAAACTCCCCCTAGCGTACTTTTGTGGTGATGTAACCCACCCCGTGGTAGTTAACACCATGACTTGGCTCACATATACTGACAATAATGTTAATCATTTGTTGTGCTTTGTGACGGTTTTGGCAGACTGAAGTTGTAGCCCCAAAGGAGTGAGTATGGCTTCAATTCTTCAGTTGTTAAAAGCAATGCTAAATAGCTTTAAAGATCTTATCCCAATCATTTTGGTGGTCAGTTTTTTTGAGATATTTGTGTTGCATCAAGCGCCAGATAATCTGTTCTCTATTCTAATCGGTCTTATTTTCATCGTTGTTGGATTAACTTTTTTTGTGTTTGGCCTTGAAATGGGGCTGTTTCCGATAGGTGAGTCTCTAGCGCAAGCATTGGCGAGAAAGGGCAGCGTATTTTGGCTGGTAGTGTTCTCATTTTCGCTAGGGTTTGGTACCACACTGGCCGAACCCGCCTTAACCGCGGTCGCTAATGAAGCAGCTGAGGTTGCCGCAGAGGCAGGCGCCATTGTTAAGAGTGAAGCTTCAATGGACAGTTATGCTATGGGGCTTAGACTCACCGTCGCTTTATCGGTGGGGCTTGCAATCCTATTAGGCGTGGTGCGAATTTTAAAAGGCTGGCCAATTCATTACATTATTATTGCTGGCTATATCTTGGTGATGCTGCTGACCTCATTTGCACCAGAGAGCATTATTGGCATCGCCTATGATTCTGGCGGCGTGACCACCTCAACCATCACAGTGCCCTTAGTTACCGCGCTCGGCGTTGGGTTAGCCAGTGTCATTAAAGGGCGCAACCCGATGTTAGATGGCTTCGGTTTAATCGCTTTCGCCAGTTTAATGCCGATGATATTCGTACTTATTTACGGAATGGTGGTGCTGTAATGGAGATGCTGTTAAAGGTACTTAACACCTTGATGTTAACCGCGCGTGATGTCGTGCCCATCGCAATTATTCTATTTGGCTTCCAGCTGGGGGTGTTAAAACGTCCTATTGCCAACTGGCGCAAAGTCGCCGCGGGTTTCGTTTACGTTATTCTAGGCTTGAGCTTTTTCTTAGTCGGTTTAGAACTGGCGCTATTTCCCATCGGCGAGGCAATGGCAGAACAACTGACCTCACCCGCGTTCATCCATGCCGACGACCCCTCTATTACCATCAACGCATGGCAAGATTACTACTGGGTTTATATCTTTGCTGCAGCCATTGGTTTTAGTACCACGATTGCTGAGCCCTCGCTCATTGCGGTGGCCATTAAAGCCAATGAAGTCTCTGGCGGCACTATTAGTATTCAGGGGTTACGGATCTCCGTAGCCATTGGTGTCGCCTTTGGGATCAGCCTTGGTTGCTTTCGAATTGTGGTTGGCGATCCCATTCACTACTATATCTTAGGAGGCTATATTATCGTGGTGATCCAGACTTTTTACGCTCCAAAAATGATTGTGCCACTGGCGTATGACTCTGGCGGCGTAACAACCTCCACCGTTACCGTGCCTCTGGTGGCTGCACTGGGGTTAGGGCTAGCGACCAACGTCGATGGTCGTAACCCGCTGATTGATGGTTTTGGCTTAATTGCTTTTGCCAGCTTATTTCCGATAATCAGCGTGATGGCTTATGCCCAACTGGTTGAATACAAAAATAGAGCTCAAAAGGAGCGAAATAATGCGCTTTAAACTCATTATTGTCTTTATTGACGATGCCTGTACCGACGACATACTTGATGCAGCAAGAAGCAAAGGCGCCACCGGTGCTACTGTGATTAATCATGCTCGTGGCGAAGGGCTCAAGAAGCAAAAAACCTTTATGGGCTTGTCACTCGATATTCAGCGCGATGTGGTGTTGTTGCTGGTGGAAGAGCACCTTAGCCGAGCAATTCTAGAAACAGTCAATAAAGTTGGAGGTTTTGATAACGACTCCGGAAAAGGCATCGCTATTCAAATTGATGTAGAAGATGCCGTTGGTGTTGCGCACCAAGTACAACAATTGAGCCATGATATTGAGGACCAGATATGAATAAACCAACCCCAGTAAGAAACCATGATGTGATGTGCCAAGATTATGCGATGGTAGATGGGTTACAAACCGTTGCAGAGGCCATTGAGCAAGCCGTATCACATAAGGTGAATGTGTTGTTCGTTAATAAGCGCTACGATGACGACGAATATGGCATGGTGTTGATGAGTGATATCGCCAAAAAGGTACTCGCGAAAGATAAGGCGCCTGAACGGGTTAATATCTACGAAATCATGGTAAAACCGGTACTGGCTGTTAACGGTAATATGGACGTTCGCTATTGCGCTCGCTTATTTGATCGCTTCGGTATTACTAAAGCACCAGTGGTAGAACAGGGTAAAATTGTCGGACTCGTGAGTTACCACGATATCGTGCTGAAAGGGATGATTAACAGAGGGTAATTACGGTTATGTTGCGGCTGAAACCGTCGAAAAATGGACGTTTCGGTGAGTTTACAGCGAGCCTCAGGAGTATCTGCACATACGCTGATCACTGGTCATTGGAACCACATAAGCCCAAAGGTCACTCACTTCTCTCTAAAACGAGCTGGCGCCGGCATGTTGTGCTATACAGTATTATTAGGTTTTTTCGAATATCGCATAAAATTATGCGGGTTCAGTGCTCGAGTTGCTATTGAGTACAAATAAAAGCAGCGTAAATTCAAGTCACTAAAAGCGTGCATGCGCGCTTTGCAGCAGATACGAGGCAAGTTAATCCTCTATTCTCGTTTTACCAGAAACTGTATTTGGAATGAACGTTAAAAACAGTTATAAATTAGATGGTTATTGATACACGTTTTGACTGGCTGAACCTGATAAACGCGCAAGCGTTTATGCACATGTTATGTGCCACATCCTGAATTTATCCGCGCTTTTACGGGGATTGTAATTTAGTTTGTTAACATTAAAAAACAACTAATATAGGTATTACAATGAGAATTAAAAGTTGGATTTTTGGTACATTAGCTGCGGGTGTTTTTAGCTCAGTTACAAACGTGTGTGCAAGTGAAACTGTGACTGTCGATAATTTTGTCCGAGCTGAGACCGACATGACAATGAAGCGCTACGAAGCTGCTGGCGGATTCGGTAAAATGTTCCATATACGTCAGCCGACACCCTTAGATAAACAAGATGTTATTCGGATGAATCAAGATACCCTCTATTCTATTGGGATTTTTGATTTAACAACACCGGTCACGATCACTAAACCAAAAACTGACCGTTGGCAGTCATTGATGCTAGTTAACCAGGACCATTCTATCCCTGCTGCTATTTATAAAGCTGGTTCGTATACTTTTACACAAAAAGAAATTGGTACACGTTATCTAACGGTCGTATTTCGAACCCTTGTTAATGCCAATGATGAAAATGACATCAAACTGGCAAATGCGATTCAGGATCAGATAACGGTTAAGCAGGAAAACGCTGGTTCACTTGATATTCCAGAATGGGATGAAGCGTCTCTGACTAAAGTTAGAGACGCTATTAATGTATTAGCCGCTACGTTAAGTGATACTTCAGGAATGCTGGGCGATAAATCAAAACTTAACCCAATTCACCATCTAATGGGAACGGCAATGGGGTGGGGGGGAAACCCTAAAAAAGATGCCATTTATGTCAATGTGGTTCCTGAACAAAATGATGGTAAAACTAATTATGCTTTGACTATTAAAGATGTACCCGTTGACGGGTTTGCCTCCATCACGGTTTACAATGCCAAGGGATTTATGGAAAAAAACGAGCTGGGCATCAACTCGCTTAACAACTTAACTGCAAAACCAAATAAAGATGGTGGAGCCACTGTTCACTTCGGCGGTTGTGAGGATGGTCGCATTAACTGTATTCCAGTGACTGATGGCTGGAACTACATCGTGCGTATGTATCAACCCAAAGAAGCTGTTATAGATGGCAGCTGGAAATTCCCTGATCCGACACCAGTGAAATAGACTTGAAATATAAGGCTGCCAAAGCAGCACATTACAAAGCGTTGCACCGGATTAGCCGGTGAACGCGGCGTTAGCACTATAAGGAATATCAGTTGAGTCTCGGCAATCAAATAACAGGTAAACTAAATAGCATAGAGAATTTCATTGAGAACTCTTCAACCTTGTTATTTCCGGTTAAGGTATTAGGCTGGATAGTGCTTCTTTTAGCCTTGATTATTACTAATTTTATAGCAATAGGTAAATGGCCAATTTCTGCTATATCCAAAAAGCTCAATAAAAAAGAATTAGCTTTAGGAGATCCAATTAATATAACTTCTGACGATGAGCTTCAAAAAATAGTCTCTCAACAAGGTACGGTGTTAGTAGATTTTTGGGCTGAGTGGTGCGGACCTTGCCTACTAATGGATAATACTATTAGTAAGTTAGCACAAGAATATGCAGGGAAAGTGTGCGTTGTTAAAGTCGATGTGTCATTAAACTCAACCCTAAGCAAGTTATACGCAGTAAGAGGCTTACCAACAGTCATAGTATTTAGAAATGGCGATGAGACAATTAGAAAAAGTGGTTCATTAACAAAGAGTCAGCTAGTAGGGTTGATTAAATAAAATAACTAGCAAGCTGCTAATTAGGACAAAATACAGTTGGGTTTTGCTCCTTTGTCGCTATTTTGCCAGCTAAATTCTGCCTGTTAACAGCCGTTATACACTTAGAGGGACTATTCGTGTTTTGGATTAAACGTCATTTGTATTATCAAGTCAAAAAAGGCGAAGTTACTGTCACTTCGCTTGAAGATGGTAAATCCATAACGAGGGCTTGTAGTGCCCTTAATCATCCTCGGACCCTTATGGGTAACTTCATGGAAATTGAAGATTGCTTTAAAAGTATTGCTAAAGAACTAGCTCCGCGACGCTTTTTGCTTCAAGCCCCTATTGCTGTTGTGCATCTCCTAGAGTCTGTAGAGGGTGGCTATACAAATGTAGAAATTCGAGCATTTCGTGAGGCTGCTTTAGGTGCAGGGGCTAGAGACACCTTTATGCCTAGTAATAAGTCGAAGCTATCGGAGACACAAATATTAAGTCGAGACTTTGCGGAGTGGGACTGTGTATAACAAGTTGCACAAGTTCGGATTATTGAATTTAATCAAGCTATGCTTGGCCAACATCGTGGCACCTCGGCCATTTTCTAATAAAAAGAGTCGAGCAAAAAAGCTGTGCGTCTCATGTGAATGGGTTCAGGAATGCCGTGGTCAATGAGGCTCCCAGCATCATAATGACCCACTTGCCACTTGCCACTTTCCTATGGGACTAATGAGCAGAGCCGCCCAATCTCCACGCTTAACTTCAATAGATCACCCATAGTATTAGTGGGTGCCTCTGCTCCTATTAACGACAACGTATTCGATTACTCTATAGATTCTAACTCATGATATTTTCTAAACGATGAGATTATTACCTCAACCAAGGAGAACCTTGGATTGAAAATAACTTTACTAATTAGGAAATGACGATGAAAAACATGAAACTTTTCGCTTTAGCAACGACTTTAGCAGTATCACTTGTAGCGCCAATGGCAGCGAATGCAACAGGCTTTTATTTAGGGGCGAATGCAGGTTCTGGTCAACAGAGTAACCAGCTCATGGATAAAGCAACAACTACAAACGTAGGTTCTATCAAGGCTGGTTATGATTTTAATGATTATTTCGGTGCTGAAGTCCGTTACGGTGGTGTCAATTCAAGTTCTTCTGATATCGAACTGAATAGCTTTACGTCTGTTTATGCCAAAGCACAACTTCCTGTAAGTGAGTCATTCACAGTATATGGTTTAGCAGGTGCGACTTCTGCAAATTTACCAGGAATGATATTGGATGATAAAAATAGTTCTGAGAGTAGCGCTAGTTTTGGTGCCGGTGTTAGATATTCTATTACCGATAGCCTTGGTGTGAGCCTTGAAGCTACACGCATTTCATCACATGACGCCTATAAGCTTGATGCCGTTATGCTGGGTGTTGATTATAAATTTTAATCACTAATTTAGGGTAGCCATGCCTACTACTCCCACCGGGTGTGGTTATCCGCCCTATTTCATAAGCGAAAATGAGAAAGACAGTTTGAAGTAAAGATGAGCAGCTATAGCTAAAAAGTCATATTACTTAGACAAAAAAGGCAGCATATTAATGCTGCCTTTTGCTGTGTTCAATAATTTGCTGCTTAAGCAAATTTCTTATCTAAGAAGCCGATGATCTCTGATGACTCATACATCCAAGTGGCTTGGCCAGCTTCTTCAACTTTCATGCAAGGTACCTGCAACTTACCACCTTCGGTAAGCAAAGTGCTTTTATGTGGTTCTTGCTTCGCATCAAGGGTCACAATGTTAAGACCTTGACGGCGCAATGAGCGACGCACTTTCACACAGAAAGGACAAGCTTTGTACTCGTAGATGGTCATGCTTTTAGTGGCATCATCCACTTTTTGCTGTTCAGCGATAGGACGCTTGAGCTTTTTTGGAGTAAAAATAAAGTTAAAAAACAAAATGATCCGGCCTAGCACCCAACGAATAACAAACATTTACTGCCCTTAATGTGTTTTGATTCGCGGGGATTTTACCCCATGCGATACAGGGATAACAGCCTTGATTAGAAATCGTTGGTATAACACTATTTTTTAACCAGCTGAGGTGAGCCATAGAGTGTTAATTTATTGCCAGTCAGTAATAGTGCGTCATTGTCACCACACAAGTAAACTGATTGGTTGAGTGAGTTAAGCTGTTGGTTAAATGAGTCATCACTCAATTGAGTGGTTTCAAAATGCGGCACGAATTGGAAAGGAACGAGGTTTAATGCACTCAGTGCTTCTGGTGACGCTGTAATGTGATCACCACAAAGTACTGCGCTGTCGATTGAGGGCGTTAACAACATAGCGCCTGCGCTTACCCCCACTATTGCGCCGCCATTCATTGCAAATTTTGTGAGAGGTGCAATGAGCTGCCGCTGTTTTATCGCCAGTAAAAATCGCTGGGTATCGCCGCCTGAAAGATGGATCAGGTCACAAGTTAATAGTGCATCAAGCGCTTGCTGGGAAAACTCGGATTCAAGTTCCAAATAAACATCCATCTCAGCGTTAAGGGCTGAGTAGATTTGTTGGGTTTGTCTGAAATATTCCCGTTGTGGATCCGGCGCTGAAGCGATATAACCAATTTTCGGCGTAGTAGTCTTTAGTATCGAGAGGAGCTTACTGATGGCTAATTGTGCATTGGCCGCTGTGGGCTGGCTGATAAGGGCGAGATTGATGATAACGATTCCATTAAAGCGACATTCAAATAAAGTGCTATTAAAAATCACTGCATTAAACACAGCATTAAACACAGCTTAAAACATTACCTTAGCGAAATAAATTAAGAAAGGGTTATCTATGGGAGTGAGTCGATTAAGCCGAGGTTTAGCGGTGTGTTAACTAAATAAACGTAATAAAAAGGCACCTAAGTTAAGGTGCCTTATATCGTGTGGGATGTGCTTAAATCTACAGCCGTTTTAGTTCGCCGTTAATGTCAGTAACGCTTGGCTGGCGCCCGTATTTAAATTGACTTTGCTATCGAGCAAAAAGACTCTTTCTGGTGCCACGGTTTTATTGTCTGCTAAGAAGTTCTTCACTGCGCTGGCTCGTTGCTGTGCCAAGTCACCTAATGCATCATTGGAGATCCGCTGGTCACCGAGGCTGAAATTGTATAACGCAATATGCCAACGGATAGCCAAGTCTTCAGCCGTAAGTGCATTATCGCCTTGATGATCGGCTTCTATAGCTTTTTTTACATCAATGGCTGGACTGGCAATTTCAGTCTCATAAAGTAATTTAAGTGCATCAGATAAAGCGCCTGATGTTGGGTAGGTACTGGCGGTTAAATCCGCTGGCATCTGTTCGATTTCTAATTGAGCTAGCTGGGCTAGTTTTTGTCGCAATTGTGCTTCGGCCAATGCACGGTTGTCTTCAGCAACATTAACGGCGCCTTCAACATTCAGTTTTAGCATGGGTCTATCGGCTAAGCCTTTGGCGAGCATGGCTAAGGTCTTTTTGGCCTGTTCGTCGAGATCAGCGGTACCAGCAGCGAAGTTCACTTTATCGAGTTCATCGTCCTCGCCACCTAATAAGCCAGCTAGAAGCGAAAAGGGCGCGGTAACGGCTTTAGTGATGATGTTAGTAAATGCGGTCATCACAATACTGCCGATACTGAAACTTGGCTCGTCTAAATCACCGGATACTTGCAAGCCTAAATCAATAACGCCATGCCTATCTTGCAATAGGGCAATTGCCAGTGTGACAGGCAGCGTTGTCGCGAGACTACTGTCACTTGGTTTACCCAGTTGAAGTTGATCGACCACTAAGTGGTTGTCACCTACTAATTGATTGTTCTCGAGGCGGTAATTAAGATCTAACGATAATTGGCCTTTATCAATATAGTAACCTGCGTAAGTGCCCGAATATGGGTTTACGGAGGTGAGCTCTACATGTTTGAAACCGAGTGCTAAATCTAAAAAAGGTTGTTCAAGTAATGGGTTGATATCGCCTTTTAAGGTGACGGGGGCATAGCGATCAATTTTACCCTTTATGTCAACTGATGCAGCCTGTTCACTCGATGATGATAACTTAGTGATCTCCCCATTAAGTTGTTCGATGCTGGCGGCAAAATTAGGCGTTAGTGAGCTATCAGCGAAGAAAGTAGAGCCGTCTTCAATACTAATTTTGTTAATGCTAATCGCCATAGCAGTGGGCGTTTCATCGCTATTTGTGCTCGTTATCGGTGCTGATGTTTTTTGTTCTGCTTGCGCCTCTTTTGACTCATCACTCGCAGCCACTTGGTTATTGTTGCTCACCATTAATTCGCCAAAGTTGGTGCTTTTATCTTCAGCGATAATGATACGGCCATAGGGCTGCTTTAGTGCTATATGATCAATTTCAATGCTATTGGCGGCTTTATCGAAGCCAAATTGATTTATATCGACACTTTTCCATTTTAGCAGTGTCTTTTTTTGCACGGTATCTTTAACGAGCAGATCGTTAATGTTGATCGCACCATTATAACTAAGTTGCTCTGCTTCATTGTTTAACGCTAGCGTCCCTTGGGTAGAGAGTTTGCCCTGTTTTAAATCAATATTGAGGTAAGGGCTAAGATAGTTCTGGAACTGATTTAAGCTTAGCTTTGACAGTGTTAATTGATTAATCGATTTTTGCTGTCGAATATCAATACTACCCGTTGATGAAAGTGAACCTTGTTGATTAATATTAAGCGAGAGTTGGTAGTCGATAGGCGTTGATAGATCGGCATTAATTTTTTCGGTGAGTAACTTGATGTCAGTGATCTGCCAAAGCGTTCCTTGGGTGACTATTTTCTCGGTAAGATTAACCTGGTAATTCTCTAGCTCAACGCCATTTAAAACCGCTTTCCAAGGCAAGCTCTCTGTGGTGTTATCGATATTAGTTGGTGTTGTTTGCTGCTTCGTCGCCGTTGATATTTCTGCGAGTTTTGGCTGTAATAGTCTTTGTAGGTTGCTGCCTTTTTTGTCGAGCGTGGTGTTAACAAGCAAGCCTTGAGAGCGTATCTTATCGACGGTTACTTTTTGCTCATGTAAATCAAAGTTAATACCTTCAACTGCAAAAATGGGCAAGCTTGCAACGATGTCATTGCTATTTTTGAGGGTAATATCTTCGAGCTTCACCACGCCATTGTTAGCCGTAACTTGAAAGTAGTCACTCTTTTCCTCAAGGCGATATTGGCTATCGACACTGAGTTTACCGGTGGCTAGGTTGGCTATAAATAGTTTATCAACAAATGACCAAAACTGCGGCAGTTGGATATTCGTTAATTGAATATCACCGACAATGGATAGCGGTTCTAATTGAACAATACCCTGCGTCGTAATTTCTCCGCCGTTATTGCCTACAAGATGGATTGCATAGTGATTGCTCTTCTCACCCTCTTTATTTTGCATTACCGCGGAAAGGGCATTTTGAGAATCAAAGGACTTAATATTTAGATTTACTTGCGGGTAGAGTAGCTGCCCTTGTGTGATGTTGTCGATAAAGCGCAAGTTAGCATTAACGATAGCCAAGTTCTTGACCATAAAGTGTGGCAGGCCGGTCGATGGTGCTGACGTCGGCTCTGGGGTTGATGCGCTATTTTGTGCCAGAGTATCGATAATATCACTGAAGTTGAATGTCAGAGCGTTATCAGCTTTGAGTCGTTCAACACGAATAGAAGGTTTTAATAGTGTGACATCGGCAATGCTAAAAGCGGCATTGAAAATAGAATGCCAAAAACGAAATTCAAAAGTAAGCTGTTCAAATCCAACAAATTCATTGCTGTTTAGGTTAGTCTTAGCCTCTTGTATTTGAAATTGATCGATAGCCACTTTCAAAGTGAAAGGGTTTATGCTGACATCGCTTAATGTAACGGTGCGCTGTAGCATATTTGATAATTGCTTCGGCACTTGTTTAACGGCAATATAGGGTATTAATAACCCTAAAATAGCGGTAAAAATAAGATAAAGGGTAACCGCGATCGCGAGCAGGCGCTGGTAGCGTGGTCGTTGGCGGTATTTATCTCTAAATCCAATGAGTGTTTTTGAGGCAATAGACATACTGACCTTAACTTCGTTTAGATGAATGAGCACTGGTTTCTGCTGCTGATGGTTGGTACTCGGTTTGTGCTGATTAGCCACAAGACCGTTACAAAGCAAAAGTGGGCTTCCATAATTTTAGCTACATTATTAAGGAAGTGCGCCAGAGATCATAATATTTTTCATTATTAATTGAGAATAAACGTTCGCCAATGACAACTTTCTTTTTAGATGGCCAAGCTTTTGATTCCGCAGAAGATGAATCAGTACTAGAGACCCTAATACGTAGTGGTAACTCAATAAACTATTCCTGTAAAAAAGGCGCTTGTAAAACGTGCTTGGTGCAGCATGTGGGGGGAGAACTGTCCCCTGGTTCGCAACGTGGCTTAAGTGCTCGGCTCAAAGCCAATCATTACCTTTGTACTTGTCAGTGCCAACCCACAGAAGGACTCAAACTCAAAACTGTGATTGAGCAAGATTTGTTTGTGTCTGCGCAATTGGTTGAGCGCATTTTCATGACCGAAAGTGTGATGAAAGTGGTGATTAAATTGTCTGAAAACCTTGATTGTTATGCTGGGCAATATATCAATCTCAGACGATTTGATGGACTGACACGCAGTTACGCCATTGCTAAGGTGTTTGACGACAATGTTATCGAGCTGCATATTACCCGAAAATATAACGGTCAATTTAGCGGCTGGCTATTTAGTACCGCCAGTATCGGTGAGCAACTCCTCATTCAAGGGCCTTTAGGCCAATGTATTTATAAAGCGGAATATCATCAGGATAAGCTTATCTTAATCGGCCATGGCGCAGGTATCGGAGCCGTGATGGGCATTGTTGAGCAGGCACTAGACATGTCGCATCAAGCTGATATCTATCTCTATCATGGTGCTCGCACAGTAGAGGAACTTTACCTGCATAAAAAATGCTTATCTTTGATGTTGGCGCACAAGAATGTCCACTATCGTGCATGTATTACCGCTACGGCCCCGGTTGATTTGGTTGATAAACGTTGCCTGCAAATACAACCCTTTGAGCTTGCTGCCAAGGAGCACCCCATTAATCGTCATAACAGAGTGTTTCTTTGCGGGGAACCTGAAGCCGTGGTTAAAGCGCAGCAGCAAGCATTTTTAGATGGATTTGAATACGCAAAAATTCACGTATTACCATTTGAATATAAAGATTTACGCACGGTTAAACGAGCTTGATTTGAATCTGGTGTTGATCATTTATCGGCATCAATGTAGCTAATAGCGGCGATAATGGCCCCTTGTGGGTCTTTTAACCAACAAAAACGCCCAATACCAATAATATCTTCTGGGCCAAATAAAATATTTGCGCCGAGTTCATGGGCTTTGTCAGCGACCTCATCGACATTTTTCACTGTGATATAACCAGTCCAATTACTTGGCATTGCCGGTGCAGGGCTTTGCGCTATGCCGCCGATATCGACGCCATTATTGATAATGATATGGTAAGGCGCATCGGCAACAACAATGGTCTTAAATTGCCAACCAAAGACTTGACTATAAAATACCATTGCTTCTTTACTGCTGCTGGCGGTTAATTCATGCCAACTCAATGAGCCTGAACTGTTTGATGTGGGGATCATCAGTGTTCCTTGATAGGTATTGCTGAAATAAGTGTAGCCTCAACATTGCCGTAAGGGGGAAATAAACCGAGGTGGCGGCTATTTCACTGCGGTTTATAGTCCCTATTAGCCTCCTAGAAGGTGGCAGCTCA
Source organism: Shewanella sp. GutDb-MelDb (assembly GCF_002836075.1). Lineage (NCBI taxonomy): Bacteria > Pseudomonadati > Pseudomonadota > Gammaproteobacteria > Alteromonadales > Shewanellaceae > Shewanella > Shewanella sp. GutDb-MelDb. Next base: position 31,849 of record NZ_PJBM01000131.1, read on the forward strand.
CTGTCATTGAGCGATATCGGTAATCTTACCTTCTAAAGAGACTGATGAATGAAGCAAGTCAATCCAAGACCATGCTATCCAACAATGGCTTACTCTGCGTTGTCTGCCGCGAATTGGAGTAACGAACACATTATTGTGTTGCTTAGTGTCTTTAACGGGAGGTAACATAGCCCGTTTTCAATCATGCTCATGGGGAATTAGCTTGAATAAAAGTGTTGTTACCAATTTAATCGCTGCGATAGCAGTGCTCGCCGGCTACCTTCTAGCTTCGCCTATTTTATTGACGGTAGGGCTGTTTGCATTGTCTGGTGCGGTGACTAACTGGCTTGCTGTTTATATGCTTTTTGAGAAAGTGCCTGGCCTTTATGGTTCTGGCGTGGTGCCTTCGCGTTTTGAAGAGTTTAAAGAGGGTATCTCTCATCTAATGATGAAGCAGTTTTTTACCGAAGAAAATATTGAACGATTTTTGTCACAGCAAGGCGATGCTGAGAAGCACATAAATTTGGCACCCGTCATTGAAAAACTCGATCTTTCGCCTGCATTTGACGCACTGGTTAGCACTATTTCACAGTCTTCATTCGGGGGAATGTTAGCGATGTTTGGCGGGACGGAGGCAATACAACCACTGCGTGAGCCATTTATTGAAAAAATGAAAGCGTCGCTGAGTGATATATCACAATCAGACCAGTTTTATGAATTATTAAAAGCTGAGCTAGAGCAGAGCAACATGATTGATGACATGCGCGTTAAAGTCGAAGAGATTGTCACGCAGCGTTTAAATGAGTTAACACCTCAACTCGTAAAAGAGATAGTGCAAGATATGATTAAGAAGCACCTAGGTTGGCTCGTTGTTTGGGGCGGTATTTTCGGTGGTTTAATCGGCTTAGCTGCAGCGTTGCTTCAAAGTTAATTTAACTTGGGTTGATGGCAAGTCATAGATTATGAAAGGGAGCTTAGGCTCCCTTTTTTGTGGCCTGTTTTTTACACCAAGCTATATTTTTCTGCATTCTTTATTGATAAGAATAAATACTGAATGGCAATAGCCAGTATTGCTATGACATGAAGACCACCACACCGGGAGAGAATGTGGTCAATGTAAGTGGCAATAAACGACCTAGAACCCAGTTACTTTTCGGCATACTGAATCCTGCATTTTGAGGTCGTTTGGCTATATAGCCTTAAGGCTGAACGTGATATGGTTTTAGCCATATAAGTTTTTTCGTTACAGGGAGCAACTGATGAGCCAGCATAATACGATTAACTATTTGGAAATGCCCGTGAGTAATATTCAGGCAACCAAAGACTTTTTTAGCCAAGTGTTTGCTTGGGAGTTTGTTGATTACGGACCTGAATATAGCTGTTTTTTGAACGCAGGGATCACCGGTGGATTTTACCTTTCGAAGCAAAATTTCACTTTAAGCAAAGGCTCACCATTAGTGGTGCTCTATTCAAATGATCTAGGCCTATCAATGCAAAATGTGACCGCGGCTGGTGGACAAGTGAGTAAGGACATTTTTTCATTTCCAGGCGGGCGTCGGTTTCACTTTCTTGATCCTAATGGTAATGAATTTGCTGTATGGTCTGAATAGTAAAGCAAACTTAAAATAAGAAGGGCTGAACATGCCACATTGTGTCATTGAATACGCTAAACCGTTAAAGCACATCATATCGGTAGAAGCATTAGTTGAAGCCACACATCAAGCTTTGATTGATACCGGTTTATTTGAACCGCAGGCGATTAAAACCCGCGCTCATGGCGTTGAGCATTTTCGAATAGGCGAAGATGAAGCCAATACCTTTGTTCATATTCATATGGCCATTATGCCTGGGCGCACCGACGAGCAAAAAGCGTTATTGCTTGAACGGGTATTTGAGTCTATTTCGCTGATCACCAATGTGGTTAGCAGCGTTACTATGGAAATCGTCGACATTAACAAACAGCATTATTTAAAAGTGATTAACTAAATCACTTTTAGCTTTTTCTTAAGCAAAGAAAAGCCACTCAATCGAGTGGCTTTTTACTGAGACCATTATCAGTTTGGCTTAGTAAGCACTGTCGTGGACAGATTGCACAGCTCGTCCTGATGGGTCGATGATCCCTTGTAGACTTTCATCCCACGCCAATGCTTCTGGGGTCGAGCATGCTACCGACTTTCCACCGGGTACTGTTTCAGCTGCGCTGGCAAGCGGGAACAACTCTTCAAAGAAGGTGCGATAGAAGTAGGCTTCTTTCGTTTCAGGTGTGTTGTATGGGAACCTAAATTTTGCATTTGCCAGCTGCAGATCATCAACTTTAACTGCCGCATGCTCTTTTAGGCCGTCTATCCAAGAGTAACCAACGCCATCACTGAACTGTTCCTTTTGGCGCCAAGTCACCTCTTTTGGTAACTTATGCTCAAACGCCTTACGTAAAATGTGCTTTTCAATCTTGCCATCTTTTGACATTTTAGCTTCTGGGTTAATACGCATTGCTACGTCCATAAACTCTTTGTCTAAGAAAGGGACGCGCGCTTCTAATCCCCATGCCGCCATGGCTTTGTTTGCGCGTAAGCAATCAAACAGGTGCAACTTATCGAGCTTACGCACTAATTCTTCATGGAAGGCTTGTGCATTGGGGGCTTTATGGAAGTACAGGTAGCCACCAAATAACTCATCAGCCCCTTCTCCAGATAACACCATTTTAATGCCCATGGCTTTAATCTTACGAGCCATTAGGTACATAGGTGTTGCGGAACGAATCGTGGTCACATCATAGGTTTCAAGATGATAAATCACATCTTTAATCGCATCGATGCCGTCTTGGAAAGTAAAGGTGATTTCATGGTGAATAGTACCAATGGCATCCGCTACTTTTTTTGCAGCAATCAGATCGGGAGCGCCCGCAAGGCCTACGGCAAAAGAGTGCAACTGTGGCCACCATGCGCTGGTTTCGCCATCATCTTCAATGCGTCGTTTAGCAAATGTCTGGGTAATCGCTGAAATGACTGATGAGTCTAAGCCACCAGAAAGTAATACGCCGTAAGGCACGTCAGACATCAATTGACGTTTAACGGCAGCTTCGAGTGCATCTCGCACCTCTTCACTGCTGGCTGGGTTGCTTTGAACCGCGGCAAAATCACGCCAATCACGCTGGTAGTATTGAGTCTGCTCGCCTATTTCACTTGATAGATAGTGACCCGGTGTAAAGGTTTCAACTGTTTTACATACAGGCATCAGCGCTTTCATTTCTGAAGCCACATAAAAGTTGCCTTCGCTATCTCGACCGGTATACAGCGGAATAATGCCCATATGGTCGCGACCGATTAAATAAGTATCTTTAGCTTTGTCGTATAAAACGAAGGCAAATATACCGTTGAGTTTATCTAAAAACTCAGTGCCGTATTCCTGGTATAAAGCCAGAATGACTTCACAGTCAGAGTTTGTTTGGTAGCTATACTTATCGCCAAGTTCTGCTTTAAGCTCTTTGTGGTTATAGATCTCACCATTTACTGCCAGAACAATACTTTCATCTTGGCTTAGTAATGGCTGCGCGCCATGTTCAATATCGACAATGGCTAAACGTTCATGGGCCAGAATAGCCTTATCACTGCTGTAAATTCCAGACCAGTCCGGTCCACGATGGCGTAACAGTTTTGACATTTCAAGTGCAACTTGACGCAGTGGCACTGCGTCAGATTGAATATCTAAAATAGCGAAAATTGAACACATAGGTCACTCCAAAAAATGTCAGTCTTAATCTCAATTGAGTATTACTCTGCCATTGAAAATGAATAAGTACAAATTAGTTTTTGATGTTTTATCTATAAAACACGCTATTAGGCATTATTATATGTAGCTTTTTAATTAATAAAATGAAGAAAGTTTAAAAATTAGCGTTATTTACTGACTAATGCTCATTTTGCTGTGCGTGGTCTGGCTTCTACTCAATATATGATAATGCACAGCAGATAATGACAATAATTAGCGTGCTTCGGTTAATTAAGTGACGTCTGGCGCAAAATCTCGACTAACTTGGTTTAATGACCGTCGCGAACTAGGGGCTGTAGATCTTTCACGGTTGTTTTTGCCGCCGTTTATTGGCTATTTTAACAAGGCGGAGGCTATGTCGTTTAGTCATTCTCCACAAATAGCTTACAACAGCGTAAAAATAGCCAAGAAGCGTGGCCCTTAGGGTTCGTTTCAATGCTTTTATTCTTTTATGACTAGAATGGGTTACGCGCTTTTCGCTTAGACTGCTAAGCATCATCGCTCAAGCCTTGTACTAAAATCATCATTCTTTACGGGAGAGAGACGAACAAAAAACAAGCTCGAAAGATCAACAGCCCCTGATCAATAAGTACAAGGAAATGTATAAAAAACGCTCGAAAGCGGATAGCTATCGAGCGTTAATTACCATAATTAGTCGTGACTCAGGCTGTGATTAATTCTATTCAGCTTTTGCCGGTCTGAGTGAATGAAACTCTGTGCCGTTAAAATAGCCCGGCCAGTCGCTATTATTACCCAATACTGTTGCTGCATGGTAGTAGATGGCTAAATCTTCTAACGCGCCACTTAAGTCCCAGTCTTCGCGGTACTCGTCACAGAGATTGTGATAACAGCCTTTCATCTTTTGCTTCATCATTGTTTTGTACTGTGCTGTGGCCTCATCAATGGGTTCACTGCCGCCACCAGCGAAGACGGCGGGTACGCCTTGCTTTGCAAAACTGAAATGATCAGAACGGAAGAATCCACCCGATTCAGGGTGCTTTTCACTGGTTGCAGTACGATTTTGTGCTGTAACCGCCGTAATCAGATAATTCTCTAACTCCGACTTACCTTTACCGACGATGGTGTAATCTGCAGTGCGACCATAAATGTTGGTGCTGTCTAAGTTAAACACGGCAACGGTTTTATCCAATGGGTATACCGGATTTGATGCATAATAACGAGAACCGAGTAAGCCTTGCTCTTCCCCTGTTGTTGCCACAAAGGTGACTGAACGGGCAAGTGGGTTACCATTCTTATCTTGCTTGGCAAATTGACGTGCAATTTCTAATATACCGGCTGTGCCAGAGGCATTGTCGAGTGCACCGTTGTAGATCTGATCGCCGTCTTTTGTTGGGTCAAGGCCGAGATGATCCCAGTGAGCGGTGAATAGGATCTGCTCATCTGGACGGCTTTTTCCTGCAAGGGTAGCAACCACATTATAGCTGTTGGCGTATTCTGCTTTATTCTCGAACGCGATAGAGGCCGTTTGGTTAAGTGGTATGTTAATGGCACTGCTCGCGGCGCGATCCGACACAGTGCTAAGAGAAAGACCGGCTTTTTCGAATAACTGAGTGGCGACATCAAGCGTCATCCAACCTTCAACTTCAATCCACTTATCTTGCTCTTCTTGAGTACGAACAAGATCTTGCTGTGCACCAGTCCAACTGTTTTCAACCACTGACCAAGGGTAAGAGGCTGGCTCGGTATCATGAATGATAATGGCACCTAGAGCACCTTGGCGGCTGGCTTCTTCGTACTTATAGGTCCAGCGACCGTAGTAGGTCATTGCTTTACCGTTGAACTTTCCAGATGTTGGTAGAGCAAATCCTGGATCATTGACTAAAATCACTGCAATTTTGCCCGTCATGTCAAGATCTTGGTAATCGTTCCATTGATACTCTGGAGCGTTGATCCCATAACCAACAAAGACTAGCGGCGCATTGGCGATATCAACCTTACTGATATCATGACGGCTGCCTACAACCACATCTTGACGATGCTGCAATTGCATATCACCGAAACGGATAGACTGCTGCTCAGATGCGGTATAGGTCACCATTGGCACTGCTTGAAGGTAATCTTTGCCATTGGGTTTAGCTAAGCCCATTTCAGCAAACGCCTTGCTAAGGTAGTCCAGTGTTAGCTGTTCGCCCTTGGTGGTTGGCGCACGTCCTTCAAATTTATCTGAAGCGAGCACTTTTATATCTTGGCGGAAACGAGATTCATCAAAAGAGACTTTTTCTGGGGTGACTACGTCTGTCGTATGTTGGCTGCACGCGCTGAGTAAGGCGAGTGCACAGACTGGGAGTATAGTGCGCATTAATAGGTCCTATTATTGTTGTTTTAGACTTTTTTGTTGTATTTGGTTGTTTGTTGAGAACTTTAGGTGACAATAATGGCGGAAAGTAGCCCATGATGACAAGAGGGCGAGGGCTTGAAAGTGTTACTTAATATTGCATTTTGGTTATTAATATCGCCAAGTAAATAACCATCGTCATGTTTGATAGCATTGAACTTGGCGATATAGGGGTAACTCAGTTTTTTCCGCTAACGTTATCCGGAGTTTTAGTTTAAACCACGTCAATATCACCAGCGCAGCTAAAGACATGATTTGGCCTAAAGGGCTCTTTCTCTATATCTTCCAAAGAGCTCACGCCACTGGTGACTAATATGGTTTCGAGTCCAGCTTGAAAACCCGCGAGTATATCGGTGCGCATGTTATCGCCAATGATAATGGTATCTTCAGAATGGCCATCAATATGGTTGAGTGCTGAGCGGATAATCCATGAGCTTGGCTTACCTACATAAAAGGGCATCTTGCCGGTAATACGCTCTATCGGTGCGCAAAGAGCACCACATGCAGGGCTAAAAGCGGGGCCATGAGTGTCTGGATTGGTGGCAATAAATCGCGCCCCAGCGCTGATAAATTTGGCTGCTTTATGGATCATCTCCCAGTTATATGAGCGCGTCTCGCCCACGATGACAAAATCAGGATTTATATCGGTGATGGTAAAGCCGGCTTTATATAGTTCATGAGTCAGCGCACCTTCGCCAATCACAAAGGCTTTAGTGCCTGTTTGATGTTTGAGAAAATCAGCTGTCGCCATCGCCGAGGTGTAAAAGCACTCTTCGGGAATGTTAATGCCTGCTGCCCCTAATCTGTTTTGTAAGTCCTTGCCAGTTTGGACGGGGTAGTTTGTCAACACAACCAGAGGATTACCTTGTTCTAATACTCGATGAATAAAGGTATCACTGCCGGGGATTAATTTATTGTCATGCAGTAACACACCATCGATATCGCAAATAATATTCTTCATCGGTCTCTCTTTGAGTCTAAGGACATGCATTTGGAGTGTTGTTTATATAATGCCAAATCAGCTGAGAAAACAATGATTTTTATCTTAGAGACTGCATTTTGTAACGCGGGTTATGCGGTGCTTCATGGTTACTTGAAGCAAATCGACTAAATTTAGCGACTAACACTAAGGAAGCGTAATCCAATTGAAGGATTAAGTTCGTTGTAATGTATTTATTTTAGCCAAGGCTGGGGGATGCAAGTGCAGGGTAGGTGTGTAAAGGTTGTGTAAGTAAGTTGCTTTTTCTATTTAAATGTAAATAATAGTCGCTCTCATTCGCATATGGAAAGACAAGTGAAATTAAGTATTTTAGGATTGGCGGTATTAAGTGCTTTGGCAGTGACATCGACTCAAGCAAAGGAAAATACACTGCCGACAGTGGAAGATGATGGCGTAGAGCATATTCTGATAACCGCTTCCCCATTTGCGCAAAAGTTAAGTGATACTCCCAATTCAGTTTTTATTGTCTCAGAGGAGGATCTCGATCTTCAACGTGTCGTCGCGCGTAACCTTTCTGAAATGATCTCTAATCTGGTTCCAGGTTTTTCCCCGAGTACTGAAACGATGTCGACCTTTGGCCAAAACTTTCGTGGTGGTAAAGCGATAGTGATGATTGATGGTGTGTTGATTTCAACGACGTTGCGCGCCGGTGGGCGTGATCTACAGTCAATCTCAGTCGATGTCATTCAGAGCATTGAGGTGATCAAGGGGGCAAGCGCCATGTATGGCAACGGTGAAGCCGGAGCCATTATCAATGTGATTACTAAGAAGCCTACTGTTAATTTTGAAATGCAGACGCGAGTTGGCGTTGAAGCTTTTTCGGATGAATTGTCTGATGCAGGCTACAGTGTGTCACAGAGCTTTTCGGGTACCACTGACTTTGATTTAGGCTATTTGCTGAATTTGTCTGGTAAAGACCGCGGCAATTTGTATGATTCGAATGGTAACCAACTGCCAGGAGCACCTAATAGCCAAGGTGGCATGGGCGATGCTGATGAATATGATGTGCTATTCAAATTAGAGCAAGAGATGGATAACGGTCGTTTTGCACTGCTCGCACATCACTACAATATTGAGAATAAACTGCACTATAAGCGCACTGTTAATGATGAAAATGGCTTAGTTGAAATTGACAAAAGCGCGCCATATACCGGCTCTAATCCTAAAACCAAGCTCAGCACGATTCAGCTTACCTATGGCAATGACGATGTCCTTAACCAGCAATTAAGTCTGTCTACTTACTACAGCAAAGTGAATGTTGGCTATGAGTCGGACTCTGAAATTGTGTCTAAGCGCAGTGGATTTAAAGCCGCGCTGCAGTGGACCATCAATGACACTAGCCGGTTGGCTTATGGTGTTGAATATGGGCGAGATAATACAGAACAAGGCAGAATGCGAGATGTGATCGTGGGTCAAGATGTAGGTGGTAATCTTGAAAAACAGTCGCAGTATATCTGCTCTGTTTGCGATTTAACTGAAACCAAGTTAAGCCCATTTGCGCAATACTGGAATCAACTCACTGATGACCTCACCTTACAAATTGGTTTGCGGTATGAAAATTTTGAAATAGAGGTACCAGATTACCAGCGTTATAAAAAAGGGGTATTGTCAGAGAAACAGGGTGATACGTTAAAATATGATAAACCACTGGTCAATCTAGGCTTAGTATATCGGGTCGCTGATAACACAGATCTCTTTGCGAGTTTCTCGCAGGGTTATTCTCACGCTGATATGCGTATGCTCAGAGATATGCCGGTTGATAGTGTTAGTGAGTTTGCAGATGATATTCCGGCAACTCAAACCAATTACTATGAAACCGGTTTGCGCTACGGTGCTGATTCACTGCAAGCGAGCCTGTCTTTCTTCTACTCAGATATTACAGATGGTTACGCATACGACTATAATGTTAATGCTGAATTGTTGAAGAAAGTAGCAGCCGTTATTGTGGCTGATGAAAAGGTTTGGGGATTTGAAGCGACATTGGACTATAAGATTAGCCAAGCCGTTAAGTTAGGCACTAGTGTGTCTATGTCTGAAGGGAAACGTACTAATAGTGAAACAGGCGTTGATTATTGGATGAATGGCACCAGAATCACTCCGATTAAAGCATCTATTTATGGCGACTATCGCTTTAACGATATGGCGTCTCTGCGTTTACAGGCTAATTACGTCGGCGATAGGGATAAGAACAGCCCTGAGAGTGATGCGGGTTACAGCTATTACGAATCGCCTTATGATGGCTACACCTTGGTCGATTTGGTCACTACATTTGATACTGACTACGGGCGTTTAACCTTGGGTATTGATAATCTGTTAAATGAAGATTACCAGCCGTTAGTGTCACAAATGAACAAAGAGGTTGTTTGGGAGCAATATCGTAATCAGTTCTCTGGTTACGGCCGCCGTTTAGCGCTTGAGTACACTATCAACTATTAATGGGTGACTATAGCTAAGATAATTTTTGAGCATAAGAAAAAATATCTTGAGCTGTTCAACCATACTTAATGGGCTCCAATCCTTTTGTCTAGTGGTTGGGGCTCAAGGTGAGGTTGAAGGGATTGTTACCTCATCAGACTTCGTTAAACGGTGTGCAAGCTTATTGAAAAAGTAACGCATCAATGTGTTATATCTCTAGCTAAAATAGATAAAAAAAGGGGCTGATTTCAGCCCCTTATTGATAAGTGCAGTTTAGTGACGTTTAGCCACGAGTACACTCTTCTAGCAGATAGGCCAGATGACGATAAGAGATGCCGCTGTGCTGAGTAAGACCGACTTCACACATACGGTTAGCGTAATACCCCTCTTTCACATCAACCGGGATCAGCTTCTTAATATTACGCAGAGCACTGGCATTTATCTCAGGCTTATAGAGACCTTTTTCACCTGAATAACCACAGCATTCGATCCCCGCTGGACGAATAACCTGATGACAACAGGCATCCGCTATTGCAGTCATCTTAGGTTCAACCTTCATCGTTTTAGCACTACAACCAAGATGCAATGCAGCATGAGATTTCTTCTCAATGGTCAGTTTAGGCAACAATTGGTCATGCATAAACTCAACCAGATCAACTATCTCTACTTTCTCTATTAAAGCCGCATCGCCACCTAAAGTTCGCTTAGTACATGACAACGCATCGACGATCACTGGCAGCTTTCCGCCTTGTGTCATGGCTGAAACAGCGTGAATTAATTCGAGACGTTTAGCATCGGCATTTTTAAAGTCTCCCTTAGACTCCCACATCTGCCCACAGCACAGATCTCGTGTCTTCTCTGGAGTGATAACGTTATAACCCGCTCGTTCGAGTAACGTGACCACTACTTCCGGCAGCGGTCGCTTATCGGTATCGACCGGTGTAGGGCCGAAGGTGCGACCACCACAAGCAGGGAAGTAAACTACCGTTTCCTGTCCAGGCTTAGGGGCAGAAACTTTGGGGAGTTTGCCGCCTTTAGCGAAAGAAGGATTCCAGTAGGGAACCTCACTGCTGAGCAATCGTCCGGCCTTCATCATAGTGCCGGTGATGCCGTCGCCAGTGATCTTGTGGATAACGCCCAACATATCGAAACCAGTACTGATCACGCCGTTGACCAAGCCAAAGTGCTTAGCTTGAAAATCGAGGAACTTTTGTTGGCCACTGCTGATGGATGGGGTTCTCAATTTACGTACCAGTTGCCCCATTTTATTATCTACAGGGCAGGCGATAGTACACATCTGACAAGCGGCGCAAGTATCGATAACATCGTACTTAGCGGCTGCACGCATGGTATCGGCGGCCTGCTGATCACCGCTTTGCTCCAGACGAGCAATCTCGCGTAAGGTTGCAATACGCTGACGCGGAGTAAGGTTCAGTGCCGATGTTGGGCAGGTTTTCTCACAGAAACCACACTCAAGACATTTGTCGACAAAGTCATCGACTACCGGGCAAGGCTTGATGTTCTTGACGTGGACTTTGGGATCATCGTTTAAGATGACTCCAGGGTTCAGGATCCCTTGGGGATCGAATAGCTGCTTGATGTTCTTCATCAGCGCATAGGCATCTTGTCCCCACTCCATCTCAACATAAGGCGCGACAGCGCGACCGGTGCCATGTTCGGCTTTCATCGAACCGTCGTACTTGTTGATCACCATGTCGGCAATTTCATCCATAAAGGCATGGAAATTGTCAATATCATCCTGAGTAGAGAACGTTGGCGTAATGATGAAGTGGAAGTTACCGGCCAATGCATGGCCATAGATGCAGCCTTCGGGATAGCCGAATTTGTGCATTAGTGCGGTAATATCACTTGCGGCCGTGGCTAAGTGTTCAAGCTCGAACGCCACGTCTTCGATAATAACCGACGTGCCTTTGGGACGTTCACCGGCAACGATAGGGAATAAGCCTTTACGCATAGCCCAGTACTCGCCATATATCGCAGCATCGCTGGTAAAGCTGATCGGACGTAAAAACTCAAATCCTTCGAGCTTGGTAATCACATCCTTGGTGTGGGTATCTAAGGTATCGGCATCATCGGCTCGGGATTCGATCAGCAGGATAGCTGACAGCGGTGGCAAGTCGGATAACCAATCTGGCATACCAGGTTTGCCCGTAACGGCCTTGATGGATGGCCAGTCGAGTAGCTCGGCCGCTGCGACACTTTCGCCATTGATCAATGGGATTGAGCGAGCTGCATCTTCCATATTATGAAAAACGGCTAGCGCCGATGCTTTAAATTTGGCTTCATTGACCGTGTGGTAGGTGACTTCGTTGATGAAGGCCAATGTGCCTTCCATGCCGACCATTAGGTGGTTGATAATGTCAAATGGGTCGCTGAAATCGACTAAGGCATTAATGCCATAACCTGTAGTATTTTTGATAGAATATTTTTTACGAATTTTGTCTGCAAGTACAATGTTATGGCGCGTCTTATGTGCCAGTTCAAACACATCTTCAAGCATTTTTCCATGAGACTTGGCAAAGGCGACTTTAGATTTTTTACAACCCGTGTCGAGCTCGGTACCGTCGGCGAACAGCAACTTGGCTGACGCTATAGTCTGGTAACTATTTTGTGCAGTGCCGCAGCACATGCCTGAGGCATTGTTAGCGACAATGCCACCCACCATGGCCGAGGCAATTGTCGCTGGATCTGGGCCTATTTTACGGTTAAGCGGGGCTAACGCTGCGTTGGCATCGGAACCTATGACAGCGGAGCCAAGGGTGATCTGTTTAGCATCATCGCTGACTTCAATCTTTCTGAAGCCATCATGGCCCAGAATAAGCAAAATCCCTTCACCAAGAGCTTGACCAGCCAAGCTGGTACCCGCTGCACGGAAAGTTACCGGCGCATTATGCTCACGGGCAACGGCTAGAGTGTGCTTAACTTGTTCCATGTTTTCGGCGTGAACAACGACTTCTGGAACAATTCTGAAGTAGCTGGCATCGGTTGACCAAGCGAATCGACGAACATACTCATCCGTCACAGGTTTTTCACCTAGTTGCTTACGTAAATCACTTATTACAGCTTTATAATTTATCGACATGGACATATCTCTTTACTTGCTATTATTAAGAGCAATCAGAGCCGGAATTTGCGCTCTGATTATTTGAGTATTATGTTTAGAATCCGCCCCACACGAAGGCTATGCTGCCTGCGATCATGGCGTAACCTAGCGCTACCGGCATTGTCTTACGAATAATTTCTGATTCACGACCCGCCATACCGACTACCGTAGCGGCGGCAACGACGTTCATCACACACATCATGTTACCGGCGTTGGCGCCAATGCCCTGCAGTGCGAGTACCATCGCGTGGTTCATGCCAATGCTGTCGGCGACGCTGTACTGTAGGCCGGAGAACATCATGTTGGAGAAGGTGGCGCTACCTGATAAGAAGGCACCGAAAATACCGACGATAGGGGCAACCCAAGACCATACCGCTCCCATGCTGCCAGCCAAAGTATCAGCTAGGGCAACAGGCATAGATGTCAGACCCGCAGCATTTTCACCGGAGTTAAGGAAAATCTTCACCATAGGCACAGAAGCGCCTAGCGAAATGATGGTTGGAATCATAGAGCGGCACGATACCGTAATAGACTCTTTGATGGCTTTCTTGTTCATTTTGAACAGGAAGAAACCTAGGATACACACGGCGATGAAGAAGGCGCCTGGTGCATACAGTGTCTTGAACCCAGCACCCAGTTCGGTACCTAGCAAGCCGGTCCACTTGACGTTAAAACTCAGCAACCATGATTTTAGCGGGCCAATAACACGAGACAGCACCAACAAGGCCGCCATGATGATATAGGGAGTCCAGGCAGCAATTTGTGAGAACTTAGCCGTAGAAGCCACTTTAGATTCTTTCTGGCCGTCGTTTTCGGCAAAATCATTCCAGGGAGTTTTAGGCAGCATAATGCCTTTTTTAGCAACTGGGATAACAATAGCCATACCCACAAGGGCACCGATAACCGATGGGAACTCGGGACCGGCGACGAAGTTAATGATCCAAGCCGGAACCGTGAAGGCCAGTCCGGCAAACAGCGCAAACTTCCAGATGGCAAAGCCTTCGGCGAATGATTTGTTACGACCGAAGAAGCCGGTCAGTAAAGACACCATGACCAGAGGAATTAGGGTACCGGTAACTAGATCTATGGTGATCATGTGCATGGCAATAAACTGAGCATAATCGGCAAAGCTGCCACCATGCTGAGCAATCTGTTCGGCCGCCATGTTAACGCCACCAGAAGTCAGACCCTGTTCCATACCAAACAGTACTGGTAGACCAATTGCGCCGAAGGATACGGACGCAGAGTCAGCAATCAGGGCAACAACCGCAGCGGCAATAGGGGGAATACCCAATAACACCAGTAAAGGCGCGCCGATAGCCGCCGGTGTACCAAAGCCCGCACTGCCTTCGATGAATGAGCCAAACAACCAACAGATAATGATGACCTGGACGCGGGCATCGGCACTAATATTGGTGAAACCTGCGCGAATGGTATCCATCGCGCCTGAATATTTCAGGGTATTAAGTAAGAACACGGCACCAAAGATGATACTCAATGGTGTCAATGCAGCAAGCAATCCTTCGACGACAGATGCTGCCAAAAAGGTCGTATCCATCTGCCAGACAAACACAGCGGCTAGGCCGGTTAAGATTGCAGAAATGGGCATTGCCCGTGATGCGGGCATCTTCAGTAATACTAAAAATAGCATTACGCTGATCACCGG